>JAGQWA010000008.1 GCA_020437725.1 Bacteroidota bacterium
ATTGTAAATCATCGCCAACATAAACATCTTGAGATGATGCTGTGAAGTTTGCCTTTGGCCCACGCACTATATCATGAACATAAACATATTTTACCAGACTATCAATTCCAGTACAGTTCTCTTGATAGAGAGTTATTGTATCCAACCCTGTATTTAAAGGTGTGTATGACAGATGAAATGAGTCGCTCACCCAAGTTCCATTTACATGCCAATTGGCACCCTGATCTGATGTTTGAGTTGCACCATTCGAAATAGTGACTGGGGTATTTACCCAAGCAGTATCTGGAACAGAAAAACTTGCCCTTGGAGCACCATTCTTGAACGGAATTTCATAGGCCCCTAATGCACTTACATATTTACACCTAGCCTTTTCAAGAAAATCATCATGCAAACCTGCATTTGGCGCATACAACTGTGGTGAATTAGCCGAAGGGGTAAGCATTGTAAGCGAACCCCACATAGGGTTCATATCTGTGCTATTGGCATTGAACATCCCTGAGTTCCATGATTTGAAATCGTTAAGGGTGGAGAAAGTGGTACTCCTGTCAACTTCAGCCACATCACCATTGCTTGAATAAAGGTTATTAAAATCAAATTTATAAAACACTGTATTGTTTATTGCGAATACATTGGTATTTTCACTAACAATGTGATTGTTCCTGAAATCAAGACCATAACAGTTAAAAATACCGGCCGCAGATGTCCAATTACTGCCGCTTCTATTAAATAAGGAGTTGTGCAACACCTGCGTATTTTGCCAACCGATGGCACTTAAAGCTCCTTCCCAAGAAAACTGGTTGCTCTGAACAACAACATTATTGTTGAACATAGACACTAAAGAACCAAAGCCTCTAGCTTGATTAACTCGAAAAGTACCTTCGACCCTGTTTTGTTGAATTCTGAATTGGCCTATCTCGTAAAAATCACACGCAGTCTGCGCTGCCCCTGTTTGGGGTAGCAATTCATTCTTTTCGAAAACAATGGTGTCTTGATAGTGAATGGCCGCTATGTAATCCCCATCTCCAGCAATTAGGTTTCCGATTATCTCATTTCCGTATGTCTTTCCGCTTTCGCCGGACATAGCAAGTGCTACTCCACCACCTCGAATTACACATTGTGAAACTTTATTATAATTTCCTGACTCTTTAGGAGACCAAACTTGACTGGGATTATCAGCAATTCCAAAACAATAACTGTCGTAACGAGGTGATGTGGACACGTGATCTATAACGCAATTCGAAAAATTGTTATAGTTGGCGCTGTTCAACAAATGAACTACCCCTGAAGTGGCGTGTTGTTGTTGAAACGTAATGTTTTCAAAATTGACATAATCTGTTCCATTTAAGGTCAAAACCGGATTTGCTTCATTTGCATATAGCATGACAGAGTCAACATGTGAACTTCTAAATGTAACTCTTGATGAAGAGTTGGCTCCGTTTATTTCATCAAATGAAATACTCAGGTAGTATGAACCTGGCTGAAGCAAAAATGTAACATTGCCAGCCACACCGCATTTCAAAGCTTCCTTAACCTCATACAAATCTTTGAACTGGCCTTTGGTTCCAACCGTGTATGTTCCCGCCATGCCTGAGCACAATTCCCAATCTTTTTGATCCACCTTGTCTGGGTCACCTTTTATAGGGGGATCAATTTTAACCGACAACCTAAAGTCTCCGCCACGTGTGGGTACCCATGGCCGCGTAAAACTGAACTGAATTATTTTGGTAGGAGCCAACGTGTCAATATGTAACGTATCTTTAATCCATGTGGCTCCGCTGTCAACAGAATAATGCACATAGGCATCTTGATTAAAAATGGTGTCTAAACCACCATTCTTAAAGGATGTAATTACCTTATTGGTTGTTAAACTAACCGAAAGAGGGGCAATTAGGTCTTCCACATCCAAATCTATTGGAGCCAGAAAATAATCACAGGGACCGATGTCTACCTTTTTATCTAGGCCATTTGGTCGTTTGTTGCCATCAATATCTGTTGACACCCCTAAATCAATTCCCTTGTTACTAATAAAAGGACTGCGGGTTCGATTGGTGGTATGATTCCACACCGGATCTGCTTCCAGACTGTTTCTATTGTGCTTTCCACCAAAAGCCCTTTGCTGAAAATCAAATAAATTGCTGTAACGCCCCGCTCTTACCATATCTACCAAAAGACTGTAATTGGTTACCCAAAAGGCGTTGTGGTCCATCAGAAAAGGTCTGGCAGTTGTGTCGCTCACCCCAATTCTCATTACTGAGTATGACCCATCTGATTCAAAGATATTATTGGCAATTGTGTAGCTCTTAATTGAGCTAACGTAAATATTCATTAAACCACCACGCAAGCCAAACAAATAATTATGTGTGAAATTAAAATTCTCGCAATCATAGATATACACTACGTCCTGATAGTCTTCTTTGCATTTCAGCACATTATTTCTAACGTGAACAGAATCAGTTGTACCTCCTCCTGTACAGTTATTCATTAACAATGGGTAACTTCTGGACTCCACCTCATTTCCATTAATCATGGGTTTGGCTGAAGAGAAAGCCGTAAGGGCCCCTTGACCAATCCAATTTGTAAAATTGGATGTGAGCTTATTTCTACTAACAACTGTGCTTTCGTCAAATGATATTTTAATTCCTATATCATGAAAACCAGATGCACTGCACTTTGAAATTGTATTACCAACAGCACGTTTGCTTCCAGACACGCCATTAATCCAAAAAGCCTGAATAGCATCCCGAACAACGCAATTCGTCCATGAATTATAATGAGATTCCTGACATTCAACAGCCATAGACCGCGAGCCACCATCTTTCATGTTCATTACTAAATTATCAAAGTGGTTATTCGTACTACTATCGTTCATATAAATGAGTCTGGTTTGGATGTTATTAGTAGCCACCAAACTCAAATCTTTCAGGGTTATGTGGCTTGACTTCTTTAAAACCACAATCATCGTATCTGACTGAGTTGTCAATAAAACGTCATTGGCATTGCCAGTTCTACCTTGAAAGGTAATGGTATTGGATTTTGACGCTCCGGGAATGGCTTTATCAAAGCTCAGTTGCTCCGCATACGTACCTGATGATACCGCAAAACGAACCACCCCAGAAACCCCTTGTGTATAGAGGTCGGCAATGGCTGCGCTAAAAGAAGTGTAGTTGTTGGCGGCTGTAGAAGCCGTGTCGATGGTATAGTTGCCTTTTAGCTGAGCAGAGGCCGTCCCACATGTGATAACGAGTATGGGTATTACCCATTGCAATTTCTTGTACAAACTATTCATTTGTTTATTTATTAATTAGAAAAAGAGCCATCCCATTTTCACCTTGATGAATGGTCCAGCTTCTGTTGTCTTATGCGGTGCAATCTATTTGGTGCGACTTACCCTTACGGTTATTCAAGGTGAAGTCAAGGTTAATTTGGGTTAACTGACAATTCGCCAAACAAAAACCTTATACTAGCTTTGGCTCATGCGTCAAAAAGGTTTTTTGTGGATTAATACGGGTATGGTGTTTACCCTGGCTTCTTTCTCATTTCTCACCTATTCTTGGTTAAAATTTGAGTACAATAGATATACCGCTTATGTAGAGTCTGTTTTCAGACAGACACAAAATGAAGAAATGGATAAAATCCTTAAATCTTCCATCAATAAACAGAATGCACTTCATCTAAACCAGAACACCGTTGATACAAATCAATTATCATTAGTCGTCACCCCAAACGCTTCAAAGGATTCACTAACCTTTAATGGTTTACTACAATACCCAAAAGATAGCGCACTTTTAGAGAGTTTACCTGCCAAAACAAAAAAGGCCATTGATTCCGTTACTCGTTTCTATCGAGTAGATAGCCCTTCATACGCCAGGCATATTGCCAATGTATCCAATGCATTAAGGGATTTAGGAATTGACAATAGTTATACGGTTTTTAATAAATCAACCTGTGAATCTTGTACTGAAGCATACAACTTATTAAAACTAGAACAACGAGAAAAGGTATTGGCCTATTCAGCCACTTTTACCATTAGTGATTTTGAACTTCTTAAAGGAATTATACCACAAATTCTAGTGTCATTATTTGTTCTTTTTACCATCATTTTCATTTTTATTCTTTTGAAACGAAACATTAAAGAAAAAAACAAGTCGTTACAATTAAAGGAGAGCTTTGTAAGCAATATGACCCATGAGCTAAAAACCCCGATTGCCACAATAAGCGTGGCGCTCAATTCAATTAAAAAGGGATTGGGAAACAAAATACTAACCGAAGATTATATTGATATTTCCACTCAAGAACTTGAAAGACTAGAATTATTGATTGACAGCGTGCTCAAAATGTCAAAATTTGAAAACGACGAGCTAGAATTCCGAATGGAAAAAGTGGATCTGGGTAGTTTAATGCATGATGTTATCCATAAAATGAGACCCATGCTTGATGATAGAAAGGCTACCGTCAGTTTCGATGATTCTGTAAAGTGCAAGTATTGGATTTTGGCCGACCACACTCATTTAACTAATGTGATTTATAACATAGTTGATAATAGCATAAAATACTCCCTAGGGCGCCTTCAAATTGACTACAAAATATCATTGAATAATGAGTATGCTATTTTAACGTATCGCGATAATGGGTCAGGAATTCCTGAGAGGCATTTAAGCAAGGTTTTTGAGCGTTTCTACCGAGTTCCTAACAAAGGAATTCAAGCAACCAAGGGAAATGGCCTTGGGCTTAGCTACGTAAAAGAAGTTATTGAGCGCCTAGGGGGAGAAATTTCACTGTCGAGCACAGAAGGTATTGGTACTATATTTACCATTAAACTCAAAAGGTTTTTCGATGCCGAATAATAGTATACTGTATGTTGAAGACGAAATTACTTTGGCCAAATTGGTGGCCAATTCGCTTTCAACTGAAGGTTTTAGAGTGCATTTAGCTAACAATGCGAGGAATGCCATAAAACTACACACTCAGCATCAAATGGATATTTGCATACTAGACGTTATGCTGCCGGATATTGATGGGTTCGCTTTGGCTAGACAAATTCGCACACAAAACCCCAAAGTGCCCATTCTATTTCTAACAGCTAAAGACAGCGCTAAAAACGTTGAAGAGGGCTTTGCAGCAGGTGGTAATGATTATTTAAAAAAACCCTTCGACTTAACAGAGCTGATTCTTAGAATTCGAAACCTGCTTTTGTTAACAGGCCACCTTGTAGGTAATAATGAAAAGCAAACTGTTGAAATTGGAACCTATGTTTTCAACCCCAAAACAATGGAGCTTGGCACAGCTGGGTTTACAAAGACACTATCGTACAAAGAAGTTGAGATTTTGAGAGAATTACTGAAAAATATCAATAATGTAACACCCAGAAAAGACCTACTCTATAAGGTTTGGGGTGATGATAATTTCTTTAATTCAAGAAACCTAGATGTATACATTAAAAAGTTGCGCAATTATTTTACCAACGACCCAAAAGTGCAAATCATAACTTTAAAGAGTGTAGGCTATCATTTTAGTGTGTCGAAATAATTATGATAGCTTATGCATAATTGGTGCTCTATATGCCTTCATTTTCGGCAATTACAGCAATTGGTGGCTACCATTTTAGTTTTCGCTTAAGAGCCTCGCTAAATGCTTGTGCCCCAGTTATATTTAAATGTGTACTATTTTTATAATCTGAGTCAAGCAGCAACATACCAGACAAGTCAATAACCATGATATTATTGTGCTTATCCGCTAATGCATTGTAAAAAGCTTTCATTTCGTCTTTATTGGCTATACCCGCTTCTTCGCTATAATGGTTGGGCGTATGAACCAAAATAATTTGCCTCGGAGTAGAACTTACCAATTGGCTAAAGTTTGATACTAAACTCGAATCATAAGTAAAATTCAGATAGCTATTAAGAAAGTCTAGTTCATGGCGTTCTTGAGTGGAGATAACTTGCGAAACACTTTCAATATTTTGAAGCAATTCATCTCGTCTGGCTACTAATTTTAGGCGATGACTAACCATGTTTTCAAACACATCGGCTTCCAAAATAAAATTTGAAAAATTCCCCCCCTTGTTTATCCTTTTATTCACTCCTGCATCTGCCTTTATGTAATAACGCAAATAGTAAGTATAGGAGCCAAAGTAGCGTAAGCCAGGTATATAAAAACGGGTGCTCATTCTGTTCGTTTCTTTCAGAAATTCAACCACCTGATTATGATGTAAATTGGGAATAAAAGAACTGGCATTAACCGTATGTTCTGG
Organism: Bacteroidota bacterium; assembly: GCA_020437725.1. Taxonomy (GTDB): domain Bacteria; phylum Bacteroidota; class Bacteroidia; order CAILMK01; family JACPUW01; genus JAGQWA01. Next base: position 6,251 of record JAGQWA010000008.1, read on the forward strand.
TTGAGAAATAAAGCTCCTGTGGTTATATTCGATAATTATAGGGCTTTGCTTTGGTTTTTGAAGTTCAATTTCAAGTAAAAAATTCACAACATCAAATCCGCATTTTTCCATTCCATAATTATAACAATTTGGGTTCAAACTGTCCGGAATAAATGCTGAACGAGCCTTAGAGCTACCAAAAATGGGTATTTCTTGAAAATTTTCTTCTTCTAACAACCGACCAATTTTCCCCTCATTGCTAATGCCGTTTTTGCCTATGAATAGTTGATCAAAAGCCACATCTAGTGACAAAGACACGATAAAAAAAATACTGATAGTGACCGTCACTGGCTTCCATGTAGAACTTTTCATAAAATACTAGAATTGGAAATATATAAACTGGTTTTGGTTGTCTAAACCTAGAAAGATGATTACTAAGAGCATAAAAAGGGTGTATAAGTTTTGATGCTTGAACTTTAGTTTTTCATTGAAGACAACTGTTACCAAAAGGAGTAAACAAACAAAAATCGAAATCATCATTTCTGTTTGAAACGGAGATCGTAATTGACCGAGTGACAGAGAAAAATCAGAGACAATATGCTTGAAAATTTTGACCGAATTCCCGAATGAATTACGAAAAAACACACCTGTTATAATCAGCAATACCACGTTCCAAATTCGATATAAGTTAATGATATAAGGTCGTTTACTAAAGCCTTTTAACCAAGCAATTTTCTTATAATGTCTTTGTAGAAAAATAATAACCCCATGCAACAACCCGAAGGTGACAAAATTCCAACTTGCCCCGTGCCAAAACCCAATTAGCACCATTACAAAAATGGATAAAAACTGAGCTGCTTTTGGCCAGTTTTTTACCATGGGTTTAAAAATATAATCGCCAATCCAACTGGTTAAGGAAATATGCCATTTACTCCAAAATTCGCTAATATTCGACGACCAAAATGGGCGGTTAAAATTTTCCATAAGCCTTACCCCCATTAAACGGGCTGTTCCAATAGCAATGTCAGAATACCCTGAAAAATCGGCAAAAAGTTGAAAAATAAATAAGGTAATGGCAATTGCATACAATAGCCCGGATGCATTTACGGGGTTAGCAAAAAGTTGATCGCAGAAAACGGCGATGTTGTCTGCAACCACTACTTTCTTAAAAAAGCCCAGAAGTATTTTATTAATTCCGTATTGAACATCATCTCTAGAGGGCAGAGTAGTTTTTTTAAGCTGAGGCAATAATCTCGACGCTCTTTCAATTGGACCCGCTACCAGCTGAGGGAAATAAGTAACGTAGAGTGCAAAATAGCCTAGGTGTTTTTCGGCTGTTGTTTTGCCTTTGTAAACATCTATAGTATAGCTAAGGGTTTGGAATGTATAAAATGAAATACCCATTGGCAGCAATACATTGAGTATCGGCGAATCATAAAAAATATTGAGTTTACCCATCAGCACCTCGGTATTATACATAAAAAAGTCAAAGTATTTAAAAGTGAACAACATGCCCAAATTCCCAACCAAACTCATGTACAAGTACTTTTTACGCACCTTTTGGTTAGATAATTCGCTCATTTTGCGTGCAACCCAATAGTCTAATACAGTAGATGCCAAGATGAGCACCACGTATTCAGGTCGCCAACACATATAGAAATAGTAACTAATGCCCAATAGGAATGCCCAACGCCATTTTGGATTGAGCAAATAGTACACAACTATTGATATGGGCAGAAACCACAGAAATTGAAACGAATTAAATAACATTACAAGTTTCGTTAGAGTGGTTACTAATCAGGCTTTGAAGTTCTCTTTCGTGACGGGTTAATAATGGCAACCATTGGTAATGAGTTTTACTGGTAGAACGAGCCTTTTGCCCAAGTGCGGAACAATAGTCAGGTCGTTCTAACAGTTCACAAACAGCATTTACCCACTCCTCTACTGTGGTTGCAACTAACCCCTCATGGCTATGTTTAAAATGAATACTCTCTACACCAACAGGTGAAGACACTATTGCTGCTCCACGGTACATGGCATCCAGGGTTTTTACTTTCATACCACTGCCAAACTGAACTGGGTTTATAAAAACCCGATGTTGGCTAAAGATTGACTCCAAGTCATCAACAAAACCAGTAAACACAATTCTTTTAGAACCCCTAGCCTTCTTACGAAGCTTAATTGGCGGCTTCTTGCCTACAATATAAAAAAGAGTTTGTGGCCGTTTTTCTAGAATATTGGGCCATATGTTGTCTATAAACCAAAGAAGGCCATGCAGATTTGCCTGCCAATTCAAGCTACCAAAAAAATAAATACTCTGTTTTGTTTTACAGAAGTCAATTTCAGGATGATTTAAGTACGTTTCGTTTCCAAGATGATAGGTTGAAGATAATTGCTGCCTTGGTGAAAGCTTTTCCAAATGCTTTAAATCATTTGGTGCAGCCCAAACCAATTTAGATCTAATGCAGGCGCGTTTTTCGGCAATTCTAATTCGCCTTGATTCCGCCTTAATTAACAATCGTTTAAGTAGGTTTTTCTCCAACTTAGAAAACCTATCCCACATTACATGCTCTGCATTATGCGTATGTAGTACAAAAGGTGGGTGATGCAGTGTCGGCAATAAATGAAACATCTCATAATGGTCAACTACCACTAAATCAACAGTGGAAATAATTCTTGCGACTTCTCTCTTTAATTCCGCACTACTGTTCCTATATTCGTTTAAGGTCAGGCCATGCCAATAGCTTTTAATAAGATTAATAAATGATCTTTCCACATTTACATCTTTGGCTATAATTTTTACATTAGATTGATGATTTCTGTAATCTTTAAGATATTGGGAGTCGCTGCCTTTAAGATTACAGAAAAGCGTGACATCTGCTATCTTGGCCATATGCTCAACTAACCTAAAGGTTTTTATAACCCCACCGCTTATAGGGGGGTATGGCAATTGGCTCGTAATAAATGCAATTCGACGCATCACAACTAAATGCTTTTCATATATAAATAAAACATCCTGAATAAGGATAGCTTATTAGTTCTTCTGAGCTTCATCCATTTTTGAAAAGAAAGTTGATTTGGCGGACACTGCGTAACAGTAATACTAAATTCTTCGCTGTCAAGCTGTTTTTCTATTTCTACCAATTCAGCAATTCTTGTTTTTCCGTATTCGGCTGAGATAACATTGTTACCTCCTAGCGTTTTAAATACCAAAACATCAGGCCACTTTTGTATAGAAGGTAACTGTACTAATACATGATCAAAATGCTTCGCCCAATTCTTAAGTGCTATAATGTGTTCTTGGGTCAGGCAACTGTCAGGTGTCCAGCCAATTTGCCAATGATTGGCCTTTTGTACCATAAAGTCTTGCGAAATTGCTTTTCGATTTATGAAATCATCAAATCTGAGGACAGAGTCATCTCCACTTTTTACAGTTATAAGTTCGATTAAACCTACCCTTTTGTTCTGATTTCCCACCCTGTGAAGAAATCTTGAAAAAGCCAAATCCGGCTCTGAAGCTGGCCAAATAATCGTCCATTTCGAATTGGCATTTTCCAACAAGTTGTTTGATAGATGCTTTATTTGGTTTCTGACAAGACAACCCTCATTTAGCAGAACCAGCAGAGAGTAGTTACCCGCTTCTATACGATGTGTCTTGACATAATCAACTTCTCGCACCTTATTATCAAACAGGGTTTTAAAAAACAAATAGGCAAATGGGCTTAACAGGGCCAGAAACACAAAAAGTGCCAGCAACAGTTTTGGGTCAGGGAAATATGGATCAACACTTGTATTGTGCGCACGCTCTAATAATTCAATATCTGAAGAAAGAGTGGCCAAGGATGTTTCTACTTCGGCTTGTTTTTGGTTGAGCGCCCTATAGTTATTATCCAAGGTGGTAAACATTCGAGTCATCCTAGTGAGTGCTAACTCTTTGCTTGGCAAGGTTGCTATGCTACTTCTTATTTTTCTTAACTGTAAATTGGAGTTTTCAATTTTTATTAGGTTACTAGCGATGAATCCATCAACTGTTTGCGAAATAATTTTGGCTTTATTGTTGAGTGAGTTTTGAGTATGCTCAATTCTAGGATCGGAGTTTTGACTTTGAGATTTTAAAAGTGCCAACTTCACAAGCAAATCATTAAACTCGTCAACCAACTGATTCAAGTAACCATCTGATATACCATAGGCGCTGGGTGATGCAAGTGGTATGTTATTCTCGAAATTTAGCTCCACGGTTACTTTTTGTAAGTATTGCATATACTCCTGTCTAGATTGTAGTTCCAGTAACAAACCTTCAAGCCTGTTGACTTCATCCATGAGTTTGCTTCCTTCATTTTCAGTATCCGTTATCGCGTTTTCAGCCTTGTAGGTTTCTATTTCGGTTTCTCGTTCAATTAAGTTTTCAGCAATTCTGCCTTTTTGCCGAACAATATTGTCAAGTGTCTGCTTTAAGGTTTTCCGCTTATCATTTATACGGTTATTAAGAGCTATTTGGCTCAGCGCACCTACAATGTCCTCTGCTTTTCCGTTTGGAGATGCCACCATAGAAATACGGTAAACACTCGATTCGATTTGTACCGGCTCAACTAGAATTTCTTCAGCAAGGGCAATTGCCGTAGACTGATTGTCTTGAACAGTAACCAAATACTCAAAAGAACTTTGGAACATATCGTAAACAGGGGAAAAAGTAAGCTGTAAGCTTCCAATGGAAACAGATTTATTTTTTGTCGTTATAATCTCAAAGTGGTCATAATCTGTGTTACCAACACGACCATTAACCGTCAACTCAATTTCTTCGGTTTCTTTTACAAAAGCATTTATCTCAAGTGAATAATTTAGCGACTCCAATACTTCGGGGCTATTCACACTTATATTAAATGGCTGATTTTGGTAGAGTTCTTTGTTAAAAAAAATGCCTGGTTCAAAGCACTTTACTCCCAATTGCAAAGAATCACAAACAGCAATAACGTTTTGTAAATCTTTAATACGCAATCCTTCATTTATTATGTAAGCTCTTCCCGGTTCATTAAAACGTTGTTCGCCCAATATGAGCCGTTGTGGATCGTGATAACGATAGGGCTCTTCAATTAAGAGAATGGCTTCTGCCTTGTATAAGGGCGGGAAGTAGGTCGTTACTATCCCAGTAATTATCAATCCTAAAAGCAAAAAGGCAAGTGCAATGGGCCATGTTTTAACAATGCGTCTTACCATGATATTTATTAATAGTAGCTCTTTGTTCATTATTGCAGTCTTATTATGGCTATGGCTAATGTGGCAACAGATACAAGAAGACTAAAACTTCTAAAAAAGGTTTGTGACTCACGGATGCTGAAATGCTTACGCGCAAGAGGTTTAATATAGATTATATCGTCAGGGTAGATGAGATGAAGACCTGTACTAAAGAGACTATCGTTAGTAAGATCGATAAAATAAATTTTAGCCGAATCTGGTGTTTCTCTTATTACTTTAACACTTTCTAGGTTGGCCCACTGTGTGGTCCCCCCCGCCATTGCAAGAGCCTTAAAAATTGATGTCCCGCATTTTTCTATTGGCACTACTCCTGGCCGCTCTAGTTCCCCTAGCAAGGTGGCATTTCCATTAATGATGCGCAAGTGCACAATAGGGTCTTTGAAATGTTTTGAAACCGACTCTTGAATTAGAGCTACGGCTTGTATGGAAGTGAGACCCTTTACCTTTATATCACCAACCGCTGGAACTTGTATGTTACCTTCATCATCTACTTGTAGGGGCGCCTTTTCAGTGTTGATTACATTTTCTGAAAGATATTGCTCTCCCGAAAGTTCAGTATAATAAATATTTAACGCCAAATAGTCTCCTGTAGCTATTTCACAGGCGTTCTTACCACGCTGCATAGATTTTGAGTACTCGGCTTTATGAGGCTTTTTAACACTCTTGTCTGATGCAATTACGAGTTTCTTATTAGAAATGCAACTTGACAGGCATAGAAGACCCATTAAAAGAAAAAAATTCTCTTTTTTCATCAGTTTTAGGTTTTATATTTTCTTCTAAAGAACCCTAGATAAATATCTACTCACAGTTGTCAAAATCGACATAGAACGATAAATAATATGGAATCGGAAACACTCTGTCTTCTAAAATGAAATACCCTCGAATATTGTCGGTAATTTCCAATATTTCTGATGAGAAATTTAAAGTAGTATCGCTTTGCCGTGTCCAAGCAATTACACTAACATTGTTTGGAGTATTTACACATTTAATATCAATCGTGTCGCATTCGCATACTTCTCTCAGAAAATCTAATTGCATGTTAAATGAATCTATCCTAAGAGCTGAATCTACATTCAGTTTCAACATTCGCCTTTTACATTTATAGCTTGGCTCAACGACAATTGTGTCGTCAGTTGCGGTATCAGCACTATTATATATCGCAAGCAAGCTATCGATATCTAATTTTCCTTTATCCAATTCAGATTGAGTGAGTTGATCCTTAGCACATGCCACAAAAACCAAACATACAATAAGAGTTATTAATTTATTCATACTTGATTGGTGTTATTTGCGACTGAAGTAATAGCTAAGTCCAACATTTAGCGAAAACGTGCTCCAACTAGGATTTACAGGTATTTGGTTAAACTCAGGCAAATTCACACTAGGACGAAGAGCATATCTATAACTTGGTTCCAGCAAAACTCCAACAGTCGAACTCAATTTGTATTCAATACCGCCTCCAATTCGAATTGCAGGTGTCAGGCTTTGAGATGAAGGACTTACTGTGTAAAGCATCTCTTTCTCTAGATCATATATTTCTAGATAATTTTTATCAGATGCTATATTGTAAGTCAGATTAATGCCCACTGAACCGTACCAATTTATAAATTCATTACCATTTCTAAATGATAAACCAAGGGGCAGCTCAATGTACTGGCCAGTTAAACTATAGTTAGCAATAGTAGTTGGCACAAATGAATGGTTAAAAAGTACTATGTTTCCTGTTATTGACTGTTTTTGGGAATAAATGACCCCCATATCCGCCCAAAGCATTGGTGCGATATTATAGCTGGTCATAAAACCCGCAGAAAACATTGTTGCTGAACCGTTGATGTTTAAGTTGAAATCTGAAAAGCTTAATTGTCCCATTTCATGTGATGAAATATTGACATTACTTCTGTCCAGAGACAATAGTGGTGAAAATCTCCAACGATATGGAATTGGGCTGTTCGGTTCAGCCTGTGGATGTATTTCTTCTGAAACTGGGATATTTAACTCAGCAGTCAAAGTATCATCATTTTCTGCTTCATCTCTTGGCTGATTAACTGATATATGGAAAGAATCATTTTGCGCTGTCACTTCTGCACTTTGACCATCTAATAAGTCGACCGAGTCACTGGCTGAACCCGCGTCATTTTCGAGATTGACAATATTTCCAGTATTAGCCAATTCACCCAAATTGCCACTAAAATCACTTGAATTATCTCTTGGTTCATTTTGCGGAGACTCTCCACTAACATTATTCAAACCTTTTTCACCATTTAGGTCGGCAGTCAGAGTCGTTCCACTATTAATGCCCAACTCTTTCCCATCGGTCATATCTTTCTTCTCTGATGAAATCGGATTATGGTTAGATACATAGCTATTGGTATCACTGGAGTATTCGACACGTCTATCATCTTTATTAATGTTATCAGACATATTTAAGCCCAATGATTCAGGAGTTGAACTGTAGAATATATCCATACCAGTTTCATTTTTATAATCAAAATCCATTTTCTTTGGTACCCCAGTTTCATTTTGTTTAGCTTTTATATCATTATACCAATATTGAGATATTTGATTTTCTTGGACATACATCTTACTCTCGTCAATCCCTGTTCCCGATACTATGAAATCCAGATCATTATCAGAGAATTCGGCCGTTGTTTCAAGACGACCCTTTATACCTTGAATGGACTGACCACTGTCGTTTAGTAATGCGCCTTTTGCTCCAAACCCTTCGGAATCACTAACTGGTGTAATATTTAAACCATCAAGTTTTTGTAAATTGCCTACATTGCTTGAAGGCAATTGCAATGTCTTATTAGAATGATTCAGTTCAAGTTTAGCCGAAGCATCACTGTTGCCATCTGAAATTACCAAATACCCCGCCAATCCAGCTCCTAGCGTTATAACCACCAAAATACTTTTTAAGAGAATTGATTTACCTATTAAAGCCTTTAAGGTTCCAACCGCTATCGTTGATGATCCACCAGTGACCAAATTGGCACTCTTCAGCATTTCGCTCATAGCACCCCAATCTGCATCGGGAACGTGTGATTCTACATCTGCATTTTGAGCGGCATTTTTAAACAGCCTCTCAAATTCGTCATGACTGTTAATCTTATGCATATCTAACTAACTTTTTTTTTAGACCAATTCCAGCTTTGGTGAGTTTATTTATCAAAATACCCTTCGCCCTACTTAGGTTAGATTTTGAAGTACTGACTGTTATACTCAGCATCTCTGATATTTCTTGATGTTTGTACCCGTCAATTACATACATCGTAAATACTGTTTTGTAAGCAGGAGGCAACTCAAAAACCATAGCCATAAGGTCGTCGTATGATAATTTTGCCAGCACTATTTCTTCAGAAACCTGCATATCTTCATGATATTCAAAATCTACCATGTTTTCAAAGTAAGCGCTCTTGTTGCTCTGGTTAATTCTTTTAAAGTAATTAATTGCTTCGTTGGTTAAAATTTTCTTAGCCCAAGCCTTAAAAGAACCATCAAAGTCAAACCGGTCAATGCTCTTACATATTCTCATAAAGGCCTGTTGAACCAGGTCTTTTGCTTCTTCACCATCCTTAGCATAGCGCAAGGCAATTGAGTATAAAAAGCCAAAATGACCTCTGTACAATTTTTCATAGGCAGACTCCTTGCCTTGTTGACAATCCTTTATTATATCAATAATTTCCTTTTGTTCAGGCATATTTAAAACGCACTAAGTCAACCAATTAAAGCTGTACAATCAACCAATGTAACCAAAGGTATATTTTACTCATACACCTTCAAAGCGCGAAAGGATGCGTGTGCTGTATTATTTTTTTTGGAGATTAAGAAAATATTTGGTGTTCACGCAGCCATATTAAATGTATTTGTTTATTAAATACCGAACCGCTTTTTTTTGTAAACATCTCCTAGACAATGGCAAAACAGAATTACACTACCTATTTAAAAGATAACTTATTCCGCTTATCTGATTTAGTCACCTTAGGAATTACTCTTTTGGTTATAGCGCTCAATCACCAGATTTTAGGCATAGGAGTTAAAGGGCTGCTCAATTTTATCGCTATTGCTCTAATTACCAACATTTTTATTTGGCTAACGAACCCGAAACAAAACACACGCAGTTGGAGCTATAACCGGCATATTTTTGAGTCATTTAAAATGGCCGCAATAAATCTCGTGGTTTTTAGCCTAATTAATTTGCTGTTCTTTCATAATACCTACGGAAATGTGTTGCTAACCTATGTGTCCGTTCTTTTTACTGTGAACTTAGTAGTGAGAAACATATTAAATATTTTATTAAGACATATTCGTTCTCGTGGCTTCAATTATCGGCGCGTGATTTATGTAGGTAGTCCCGCGGAAATTAGGGCATTTAATAAGGAACTATTAGAAAAGAAGCACTATGGCTACAGAATGCTTGCATCTTTTAATGAGAAATTAGAACAAGTTGATTGCAATATTAACACACCATCAGACCCGTCGTCTATATATGATTGTATAATTGATGGCAACATTGATGAACTTTTTGTGTCCAACCAAATTAGCGGAAAGGAGATACAATCGCTAATTACCTTTTGCAGTCTCAATGGGGTGGTTATTAATATTACTCACCATTTCCTTAGTGGGTTAAAACTGGAACCATTGTCGGTGTCTATAAACCAAAAAGGTGTTTCAACAACCATAACTATCAAAGAGGAGCTTTTTTCTACCCTTTTTAGAAATGAATTTAAAAGACTCCTAGACGTCCTATTGGCAGTAGCGGTTATACTCTTTTTAGCTACTTGGCTCTTTCCCATAACCGGTCTTTTTATTAGGCTTTCATCAAAAGGGCCCGTGTTTTTTGTACAAAAACGAAATGGTCTAAATAATACGGTTTTTAATTGCTATAAGTTTAGAACCATGAGACTCAATACCGAAAGTGATATTAGACAGGCCGCCAAAAATGATGCACGCATTACCAAAATTGGCAAATTTTTGCGCTGGACAAACTTGGATGAATTACCTCAAATATTTAATGTTTTAAAAGGAGAAATGTCAATTGTGGGCCCTCGCCCTCACATGCTATTGCACACCCAGTTGTATGCAGATCAATCAGAAAACTACCTTCAACGATTATGGGTAAAACCAGGCATTACTGGTTTAGCTCAAAGTCAGGGTTATCGTGGTGAGATTAGCTCCAAACAACAGCTTGAAGGACGAATTAGCCGGGACATTGAGTACATGATGAACTGGAGTTTTTTGCTTGATCTGAAGATTATTTGGCAAACCGGAAGTAATATGATTCGTCTTAAAAGAATGGGAGCATAACCTGCAGCAAATGATAATTAAAGAGAGTCTTTACGCGCTGGGCTTGCGTGTTGTAAGTGCCGCACTCAACTACGCCTATTTCTTTTTAATCCCACTTTTATTCGGTATAGAGGCGCTGGGTGAATTCGGCCTGTTTATGGCGTGGAACATGGGGTTAGCTGCTTTTTTGAGTTTTGGACTACACATTAAATTATTGAAAGAAACAAGCGTTGACATACATAACTCTAATTGGCAGAGATTCTATTGTAGTTCTCTTATTTTTTGTTTAGTGGCATCCATAGTTGTCTCACTTTTTATTTTATGGTTCCAAAAAAGCGGTATTCATTCACAACATTTTTCATTATGGCTTGCACTTGCACTTCCTAATCAAGTGGTTATAATGCTCAATACTGAAGTATTGAGAGGGTTAGGCAATATTAAGCTATCGGAATTTTTTAGATCAACATCGACCTTTTTTGGCGCCTTTATTATACTCCTGCTCGCCCATTTAATGGGGTTTTCAAATGCTACTGCCTCCTTCGCCTTTTCGACTTCACTGCTTATAACAGGCATGATTAGTACATGGCTCGTTTTTTCAACAACTAAAGTCAAATGGGCATTAGCAGACAAAACAGATTTTTTGGATCAAATAAAGGCTTCCTTGCCAATTATGCTCGCCACATCCGTCCAATCATGGAATTCTAGGGTACTTTTTATTTTATTAGGATTTACTACGAACATAAGTGCGGTTGGGGTTTTTACAATGATGTTTAAATTAAGTGCTGTACCGGATTTTGTTGTTTCATCCATCAAAGTACCCGTAGCCAGTAAAATTGCCCGTGGTTTTAAATCAGGCTCCTTGCAGACAGTCGCAGAGTTGCTGCAAAGTACGGCTGGCCTAATAACTGTTATTCTAGTACCAGTCTGCCTCGTTTTCCTTCTTATGGTTCCGATAATTACGAAATTTTTGGGCAAAGACTTTGACGATGGTTCAACGGCACTTTACCTTCTCATTATGGCTCAATTAATCTCAGCACTCTTTGGTCTAACAGGCCTCACCCTAAATATGGCCGGACATCACAATGAGTTTTTAAAATTTTCATTACTAGGTTTTGCTTTGAACTTTTTTATAGCCGTTATGGCAACACCTAGGTTCGGTATTTCCGGCGCTTCAAGTGCGTTTATTCTATCAACCATTACCTGGAATTTTATGGCTTCTGCATTTGTATATAAGCGTTATGGCATTGCCACTTTTCTAACATCATTTCGATTTGATAAAAGAAAAATATTAAAATGGTAATTTCCAATTATAACTATCCGGATTTTTTTGTTGTTGGAGCCGCCAAAAGTGGCACAACAACTGTTTGTAATTACCTGAACTCGCATGACAAAGTGTTTTTCCCCAAAAACCATCAAGAGCCTCACTATTTCTCTTTTTATGGCCAAAAACCGTTTTATACATCTAGTCAATTTACAAGCAAAATGGTTTGGCAACATCAAGAATATAAGGAATTATACTCAAGTACTTCTGTTAACCAATGTTTAGGAGACGGAAGCACAAGTTATTTATACCTGTCAGATATAGCGGTTAAAAACATGAAGTTACACTATGGCAAAAGGCTAAATCAGCTTAAAATATTGGTTATTCTTAGAAATCCGGTAGAGCGTGCTATATCTCATTATAACTATTTGCTTAGAAATGGTTTCGAGAACTTGCCATTTGAGCAAGCTATTCGACCGGATATAATAGAAAAAAGAAAGAAAATTAGGTGGGGTTTTGATTATTTGGAATATGGCAATTACGCCGAACAATTAAAGCCATACTTGGAGAATTTCAATATCATTAAAGTTATCATGTTCGATGATCTTAAAAACCCAAATACAATTTGCCAGGAACTTGGGTCTTTTTTAGGTTTTGAAGCCAAAATAATTTCTGAATTTCCAAAGTCAAACCCTTCAGGGAAACCCATTTTCAAAGGACTAAATCATCTTTTATTAAAAAACCCTAAGTTAAAGAAGTTAAGCAATGGAATTAAACCCAGAACGCGCATTAAATTGCTAGAATACAGGGACAAAATATTGGCTAAAAGCTTAGTTAAAGCCCAACCCAAACCTGAAGTTTTGCATGCTCTGAACGGGTACTATGAGCACCAAATTGTTCAGCTGGAACAATTATTGAACATAAAAACAGGGTGGCTATGACCCGCAGAATTAACCTTCCTCAGTTTTTGCTTGTAGGAACAGCTAAAGCCGGCACTACGTCAATTGCATCGTACCTAAAATCTCACCCTGCTATTAATTTACCCCAAAAGGAAACCTTCTTTTTTTGTAATCAAGAGATTGTTACAGAACTGCCATACCCAATGCAGCGTAATGAAAGAACGGTTGTCAGAAATTTTTCTGAATATCTAACACTATATAACAATAATAACAGCACCCTACTATCTGGAGAAATAGGCACGGCCTATTTATACTACTTTGAACACTCCATTCCGCTAATCAAAACATATTTAGGAACTAATATTAAGATTATTATCGTTTTGAGAAACCCTATTGAACGTGCATACTCTAGCTATCTCCACTTTGTAAAAGATGGGTTTGAAAAGTCTGACTTTGCAACATCTCTAATGGCGGAAGAGCAAAGAATCAAGGAAAACTGGGACTTTATGTGGCACCATAAGAAGATAGGTTTGTACCACGATCAGGTAAAAGCATATTTAAACAGTTTTGAAAATGTAAACATTTTGTATTATGACGATATGAAGCAAAGGCCGGAGTACTTCATCAAAAAGCTATGTTCCATTTTAGAAATTGACTTTTTGCCAGATTTACAAATGGAATCTAAAAACCCATCAGGCCTACCAAGGTTTAGGGCACTGCAACAACTTCTTACCCACAATGGCCCAATTAAACAGGTGCTTAGACCGTTTGTAAGATCAGTTTGGGGGCCAGAAAAAAGAAACCAAATTAAAAAACGAATGAAATCTCAAAACCTTATTGACGCTCCAGAAATGAACAAGAATGACAAATACAAACTAATTGAATACTATCGAACCGATATTAAAAAACTGGAAGCCTTGTTAGATGTAGATCTAAACTATTGGCTGCAGTGAACACCATTTCGCAATCCAAACTAGGCATTAATAAACACCATCTAGCGGTGCCAATTGGCCATTGGCTAAAAGTAGCGTTTCTGGCCCTAATAGTATTAATTGCCACACGTAGTTTTATAGTAAGTCCGTTTTACAATGTTTTAGCATACGTAGAGCAAGCCATGCTGGTTTTTCTTGCTATGTTTTTATTATATACTTTAATCACAGGATTCGTCACAAAATGTTATAAAATAGATTTTTTCGAACTAACTGTTGTGCTCCTGTGCATTTTACCTCTTCAAGGTGCGCTTGCTTCTTATAATGAATATCAACAACCCTTTATTCACGGTATTTTAGCATTTAAAGATTACTACTTATTGGTCAGCGCACTTTTTATTTATTATTTATTGAAAAGAGACATTATTTCGATAAAAGAACTTGAACAAGGTTTTATGGTGGCCGCACTTATTTCTTTAGCGGGATTTTACATTCTGAGTCTTGCTACAAACCCTGCCAAATATGCCGATACCATAATTGCTGGTTCACAAACCACCAAAGGCGATACTATTTATTACCGTTTTAATATGGGCCTGATCTTTTATGGTACTGTATATTTTTTTATTCTATTCCTTAAAACTAGCGGAATAAAACATCTAATCCTAACCGGGCTTTTTGCCCTCTATATTTTTGCATTTCGCTTGGATCGCACGAGTATGTTGGCCACTATGGCGGCACTTTTTGCCGCTTGGTTAATCGCATCGCCCAGATTACACAAGGTTTGGTCTTTAATTTACGTCTATTTGCCCTTTTTACTGATTACAGTCTGCATTTTAATGATATTTCCATCAATCTATGATCGCATTTCTGTTATGTTTTGGGATGCTTTTGCTACATTAATAGGAGAAAATGACGCCGCCGGCCAGGCAAAACTTAGAAGCTATGAAGCAGCCATAGCGACACGTCAAGTGGTTGAACATCCAATTTTAGGTAATGGCCGAGTGAGCAACACGTGGCTGGAAGGTGCATTTGACAATTTTTATCGATTCTTTTATCCATCTGACGTTGGCATTTTGGGAACCGTATTCGTATTTGGTGTTCCAGGCACTCTTGTTTTATACTTCCCTTTTTTATTGGCCTTGTATGTTATTTACAGTTTACTCTTGAATGGTGTTCACAAAGCCTTAAAGAATAAGTTTTTCATCTCACTCGTGTTCTACCTGTTTTTGCTCTTTGTGGATGGTCTTTCCAACGGATCTCAAATCATTTTTTCGGCCCAATCAAGCATCGCAACAATGGCCATATATTTTATTTACCAGAAACAGAATGCGCTTAAGAAGAATAGTCTATTTTAGTCTAATATGCCTTATTAGCTGTGCGGGGCATCCACATCGGCAAAGTACGACATCTGCATTACCTGAATCAGAGATTTCATCGATAAGTATGTCCAATAAATTAGGTATCAATACTTCAAACATCTTCTTATTAGCAGATACAAATCAATTACCAGTTATTTCAAATTTTATATCTAGCATAGGCACACACCTGTTTAGATTTCCCGGCGGAACTACAGCCAATTTTTACCATCCAAAAATGCCCGGATACGGCTATAATCGAAATGACCTTAACTTGGTTGAAGAAGGGCCAATTAAAAAGCACATGAGTGACCTTATGGCCGCTGTGCCCCAAAATTTAAACGATGTCAAATTTATAGACCTTTTTGCAAATTGGGCGGCCAAAGAGCAATATGACGTACTGTATGTGGCCAACCTTTTTAGTGGAACAATTGACGAAATTCTATTTGCACTACAGACATTGTGTGATAACAATGTATCGATAAAAGGAATTGAACTTGGTAACGAATACTATCTGCGTGCCTATAATCGCATATTTCCTGATGCACAATCATATATTCAAAAAGCAAAGGCATTTGCAGAAGCAATCAAATTACAATTCCCTAATATACCAGTTAGCCTTACAGTTGCTCCTACTAAAACCACAAAGCAGTTATCCCAAAAAGAGACGAATTGGAATAAACAGATAGGACATGTTAATTTTTATGACGCGGTTAGTCTACACTACTATCCTATCGTGAACAGAGTATCTGACAAAAACATACAACCCTGCACATTTGACGAAAGTTGGGAAATGGGAGAACGACTACTAACCAAAACACTGGCCGAAATTGAAACAACTTTTTCCAAGCCGATTTGGATTAGTGAATGGAATGTAATGGGGGGAAATAAATGGTGCAACAATAGCGTGGAACATGCCTATTATACTCTTCTATTCCTTCAAAGAGCTACCCTTAACACAAGGGTAGAATACATTATTTACCATACCGTCATTGGAAAAGGCACGGGGTTTAATTTGCTAAAACCAATAGGAGCACTTATTGAAACTAACTTCAATGTTTTCCCGCTTCAGATATGGAACATGCTCAACGTACATCTAGCCAAAAATGACGTTGATTTCGCAGAAGCACGCACCAGCAATTTCCATTATGCAACTTTTAAAAGTACTGCCAATAAATCATGTCTTTGGGGAGTAAATTTCAATCAAGAGAATTTTGAAATGAACATTAACAAACAAAGTATTCAGCATTATGAAATTAATGCCAGCGGACTCACTAAAAAGAAGGTGATGGACGATAAGTTAACTTTTACTCCAAAAACGCTGAATATGGTGTTATTCCAACAATGAGCCCCTCAAATTTAACTGGTTACACGCAGCCAAAACGCATCATTTGGGGTATTCTTAAAAATGGAGAAGCATGCACCCAATTTCTTTGTTATCGGTGTTGCCAAGGCTGGCACAACATCTCTGTATCGGTATTTGCGACAGCATCCTGATGTGTATGTTTCGCCAATTAAAGAACCCAACCACTATTCTTTACCTGACATAAACGAGTCCCTCTTGGACCCCAGATATAAGAGAGATATTCAGATTAACCTGCAACACTATATACGTAGAGGCATGAACGAATCAGTTCATATTGCGCATGTGGCCGATGCGACTCACTATGCACAGCTTTTTTCTAAAGTTACCGAAGAGAAGGCAATCGGTGATTTTTCTAACTCATATTTTGGCAGTAAAACGGCTTTGCATTCTATTGCAAAAAACCATCCAAGTGCCAAAATAATTGTGGTACTAAGAAATCCGTTAACCCGCGCATGGAGTCATTATTTAATGAATCGACGAGAGGGAAAAGCTCCTAACACAAACTTCTTAGAAGAAGTGCTTTCGGATAATGCAAAACCTCATAAAGGATGGGGAATTAATCATCAATATTTAAGCCAAGGTTTGTATTCCAAAGGCATAGAGTTAGCTATGCAATATTTTGATAATAATAACCTAAAAGTTGTCCTGTACGAAGAGTTTAAAGCCAACCCAAATAGTACCTTATGTGATATCTGCAATTATTTGAGCGTTAATACTCATTTTAAATTTAACACCCGCAAGCAAGCCAATTCAGCTCGAATGCCAAGAAACAATGCCATTAACCAACTTTTGGTGAATAGTGGAATTCTTAGCACCTTAAAAAGAGTAACCCCCAGAGAGTTTAGGGCGGTTGGCACTAAAGTCTTATATAGTTCATCGACCATGCCAAATATGCGCGAAGATGAAAAGTCATTTTTACGAGACTACTACCGAAAAGACGTAGAATCACTATCGAATATCCTTTCGTTAAATCTAAATAAATATTGGAACATTTGACTTTATATAATTTTCCACCAATATTTATAGTTGGAAGCTCCAGAAGCGGCACCACCATGTTAATGAGAATGTTCGCCAAACACCCGGACATCGCATCAATAAACGAACCCCATTTTTTCGACCGATTCTACTCTTCAAATTCAGAGCAACGTGTTCATAATCAACAAGAATGTGCCGACATACTTCTGCAGTTAGTTTCTGAACAGAAAGACGGTTTTTTTGCACCTAGAAACGAAGACTATAAACATGAATGTTGGCGTTGGTTAGAAAAGCACAATAAACATCTTACGTCATTAGAGTTGTACAAATGCTTTCATTCATTCATCCAAAAAGATGCTCGTAAACTTCGTTTTTGCGAGAAAACCCCTCAAAATGTGTTTTACATTAAAGAACTTCTATTAGCATACCCCACGGCTCGCATATTGCACATGGTTCGTGATCCAAGGGCCGTTTTAGCCAGTCAAAAGAATAAATGGCGAAGAAGACAATTAGGAAGTGATTTTATGCCTAAAAAAGAAGTGATTCGCCTTAGGTTTAATTACCATCCCATCTTGGCCGGTAGATTATGGAACTCCTCGATATCCGCGGGCAAAGTATATGAACAGCATAAGCAAGTTATGGAGGTGCGCTACGAAGATTTGGTTGCTAAGCCAGAAGATGTGGTACGGCAAATTTGCCTGTTTACCGACCTCAACTTCGATGCAAACATGTTAGAAATTGCAGTTGCCAGTTCATCAACTAGGCCCGATCAGCCACATAAAAATGGAGTTTCCAAAGATTCGCTGGACACTTGGAGAAAAGTACTTTCTAATGCGGAGCTTGCCATTTTGCAATCGATATGTAAAGATGGAATGAAACGGCATGCATACGAACCTCTGGAAGTAAAAGGTTTTCTAACTCAAAAACTTCTGTTATGGATTTGGCTACCGTTTAAAATGGCTCTTGCACTAATTGGCAATTTCAAAAGGTTTAAATCAATATCGCAATACTTAAAGGTACGCGCCATTATTAAATCATGAACAGACGCAAATATTTTGGATTTGAGTTCGTTTCGTCACCAAATTACGACGAGCTTATTTGGGAGTTTGAAAATGATATATTCAATGATAATGACAAGTTACCTCTCATGATTACCCCCAATGTAGATCAGTTAGTCAAATACCACAAAACCAGTAACTTAAAGCTCCTTAATACTTTCAAAAATGCTAAATATATTTTACCCGACGGCCAACCGATTGTCTGGTTCAGTAATCTTTTTAAGAATAGCATTCACACTCGCTTGACCGGAAGTGACTTTTTTCCCATTTTCTGGAATTATGTTAGACTTAGTAATAAAAAGGCCGGCTTCATTATTTCAAGTGATCAAGTTGGAAATAAGCTCACTAATGAACATAGCAACACCTCATTCTATTCACCACCATATTTTCAATTAAATGATTCAAAGGCATTTAATCAAGTGCTAAAAGCCTCTTTACTGTTTATTAGTGATAATAAACCCGATTTTGTCATTATTGGATTGGGGTTTCCAAAGCAAGAGTATTTAGCACTAGAAATAATGAATGTTTACAAAGAATCTAAACAAAAAGCTCCATTCATGCTTTTGTTAGGAGCATCAGCGGAATTTTATACAAAGTCAAAACAGCGGGCTCCCAAATTGTTTCAAAGAATTGGTATCGAGTTCGTTCATCGAATGCTTACCGAACCTAGGCGCATGTTAAAACGATACTTGATCGATGACTTAGCCTTTATATCACTTATGTGGAAGGAGTTAAAAAACCAATTGAAACACTAATATGCTGTACTAAGAAATGCACCATCAATTTTTTCTATTTATTTTATCAACATACGTCATTACATTTTCATGCTCCGTAAGTGGTTAGTAGACTTTCATATTAGAATTGCCCAAAGGTTCATAAAAGACTTGAAAAGGCATCATGGTCTTTCCGTTTATAGATAATTCAATCCTGAATTGAAAAGCCCTTTTATACAGCCTTCACTGCAATAGACTATTGCCTCATTGCACAGCCTTTTTCTAATTAAAAGTCAGTGTCAGTTACTATTAAAATGTATTCATGATTCGCAACTGCTCTTTGGTTGTCAATATCCGCATTCCAGTTTGTTAATGATTTGTAGTCTTTTGTCAAAGTATCTCCTAAAGAATTTGTTATTACTAAATCATTTCCAAACACAGCCTTCGGTTCAAATAAGTCTGTCTGTTTCCCATACTTACTCCAGGCCGCCACATTCAATTTCTCGTTAGGGTTAATCGTTTGGTCTATTCCAGTTGAACGAATAATGTTTGAACCATTAACCGATATTTGGCCTGAAGACTGATTATCAATGTAATAGTCAACATGGGTTTCCTTTTCGCAGGAATTAAAAAGAATAATGGCCAAGAT
Source organism: Bacteroidota bacterium (assembly GCA_020437725.1). GTDB lineage: Bacteria > Bacteroidota > Bacteroidia > CAILMK01 > JACPUW01 > JAGQWA01. The sequence continues at coordinate 25,971 of JAGQWA010000008.1, forward strand.
AATAACTGATAGTTTTTTCATGAGATTATAATTTTATCCGATTTAACCGTTGTCATTTTCGACTAAATCTAAATGTATTAGAATTAAGATTGGGTTGTTAGAATTGTTATGTTATGGCAAATTGGTTCGCATTAAACTGATGTGAACAAATGACTTTTAAGCAACTCAATCATCTTTTTACCAAAAACTCAACTAACTGTATTAAGGTTACTGCCAATGTTGCCACAAGAGTTGTTTATAGCAGCATTAACAATAACATCATTTATTTTTTTATAAGCTTTTTAGTACATAAAACAGTACCATCATAATCACTCACTACTACTGAGTAAAATCCGCTTGGTAATTGTGAAATGTCTATTATTTCACTGCTTTGATTCAGATTAACTTGTTTTCTTCCCCAGGCATCATAAAAACTAACAGTCGCCCCCTTATATCTAGAAGAAAGTTTAACCCATCCGTTACTTGGATTTGGATAAAGTATTAACTCTTCGTTTTTAATTTTTCCTAATCCTACAGATGTTTTTTCCATATCTAATATTTCCATATTAATTGGCTTTGAATGATCAGCAGAATCAACTTCAATTCTCAAAAGTGGCTGTCCATACCCTTTCGCCCAAAATTCATAGTAATAAGAATACGACATTTGACGGGTTTCATTAGTTCCCATTGGTGTTTTGAAAGCAATAATGGTACTATCCACCTCTGTAATTTTAATCCTAAGCACTTCGTAATCAATTTGGTTTCTCATTTTCAATTTTCCATAACCATTAACAATATAGTTTCTAATTTGATTCTGATTCACAAGCATATTCATATTTGGCCCGAGCTTGTTTGTAAATGAAAAACTGAATGAATCTTGGTTCTTGTCCAGATAGTTGAGTGGCAACTTAATATAATGGAACGGCTCATCAAACAGTATGAGGCTCACGCTATCATCGAAACTTGCAACGCCTCCGTACCAATCAATACCACCTTCGTATGATCGGGCCATCATATTAAACTCGCCATTTACCATTACCAAGTTGGCATGAGGAAATGAGTCCTTATACTCAAATTCTGAAGGACTGGCAAAGGTTACAGTGTCGAGCATTGAATCCGCGTATT
>JAGQWA010000090.1 GCA_020437725.1 Bacteroidota bacterium
TAAATGAAAACGAAGTGTATCCAGACTTTAGCGGAACTAACTTAACCCTTAAAAATGGCGAGAATGTTTCTTTGTATGTGGGGTGTTTTAATGAGATAACTACAGTTAAACTACATTTTACCATTATGGAGTTAGATGGCAGGGTTTATCTCAATTTAATGAAGATAACCAAAGACTAGTAAAACAACCAGAAGCAAAAGCAATATGGTTACTTTTGCACCTAATCTTTAGATAGAGAATAAACTAAGTATTGAAACGAAAAGATTTAACACCCGAACAACTTAAAAATGCCGTAGTAGAAGGCATGCAAGAAAAACGTGGTAGAGATATAGTAGCCCTTAATCTAAAGGGTTTAAGCGGAGCTTCAACACAGTATTTTGTCACTTGTCACGGTCAATCTGACAGACAGGCAGAATCAATTGCCAAATCGGTAGAAGAATACCTTTTAAAGAATTATGGGTTAAAACCCTTTCACAGAGAAGGCTACGAGAACAAAGAGTGGATTTTATTAGATTATTTTGATGTTGTGGCACACATTTTTATAAAATCCAAAAGAGAATTTTTTGCCATTGAAGAACTTTGGGCTGATGCAGCCGTTGAAGAGTTCGAAAATGTAGAATAAAACCAACTAACAAATGTCTGAAAACCAATCCCCAAAAGACCGAAATCCATTTAGCAGGGGTAACAATAAACCAAATGATCCCAATAAAGGAAAAGGAAATAAAAGCCGTTTCAATTATTATTGGATTTATGGCCTTGTTGCCGTAGCGCTTATTCTAGTTAACTTTTATAACCCAGAAACAACGGTGGATAGCTCTTGGAACAATACCAAAGAACTATTAGTAAACGAAGAAGTTAGTAAGCTAGAGTTAATTGAGATGGACGAAAATTTGCGTCGTGTAAACGTTTATCTTACTCCTGAAGCTTTTGAAAAACATGCCAATGAATTCGCCGGCAAAATAATTACAAGCAAAGAAGGGCCTCATTATAGATTTAACCTTAGCAGAAATGCCGATTTGCTTAAAATGGTTGAAGATTTATCTAAAGAAAATAACATTGCCCAGGTTGATATTCTTATTAAACCATACAGCAATCCTTTTAAATGGGTATGGACCTTTGGGCCAATTGTGGTTATAATTTTCTTTTGGATTTTTATTATGCGCAGACTTGGCTCTGGTGGTGGACCAGGCGCTCAAATCTTCAACATTGGTAAAAGCAAGGCTCAGGTTTACGACAAAGACATTAAGGTAAACGTAACCTTTCAAGATGTGGCTGGCTTAGAAGAAGCAAAAGTGGAAGTAATGGAAGTGGTTGACTTCCTTAAAAACCCACAGAAATACACAGAATTAGGAGGTAAAATTCCTAAAGGTGTTTTATTGGTAGGCCCTCCAGGAACGGGTAAAACCCTTCTTGCAAAAGCCGTAGCTGGCGAAGCTGGTGTGCCTTTCTTCTCACTTTCAGGTTCTGATTTTGTAGAGATGTTTGTGGGGGTAGGCGCTTCAAGAGTTAGAGACTTATTTAGACAAGCCAAAGAAAAATCGCCTTGCATTATTTTTATAGATGAGATAGATGCCGTTGGTAGAGCTCGAGGTAAAAATGTTTTTTCTGGAGCCAATGACGAAAGAGAAAACACCCTTAACCAACTTCTTACAGAAATGGACGGATTTAGCACCAATTCTGGTGTAATACTCATGGCCGCAACAAACAGACCCGATGTGCTAGATAGCGCTCTGCTAAGGCCAGGCCGTTTTGATAGGCAAATTGGAATAGATAGACCCGATATAGTTGGTAGAGAAGCCATATTTAAAGTGCATCTTAAACCAGTTAAAATTGGCGATGATGTTGATGCAAAGAGATTGGCCGCTCAAACACCTGGTTTTGCTGGTGCTGAAATTGCCAATGTTTGTAACGAAGCTGCCTTAGTAGCTGCTCGCCGTGGCAATAAAAAAGTTGAAATGCAAGATTTTCAAGACGCCATAGACAGGGTAATTGGCGGACTCGAAAAGAAAAATAAAATCATTTCGCCCGAAGAAAAACGAATTGTAGCCTATCACGAAGCCGGACATGCAGTTGTTGGTTGGTTTTTAGAGAACTGCGATCCTTTGGTAAAAGTATCAATTGTGCCACGCGGAATGGCGGCTCTCGGTTATGCTCAATATTTGCCAAAAGAACAATTTCTTTATACAACTGAACAAATAACTGATTCTATCTGCATGGCTTTAGGTGGCAGAGTTGCAGAAGATTTGGTTTTTGGAAAAATTTCTACTGGAGCACAAAACGATCTAGAGCGCGTTACCAAAATGGCTTACGATATGGTGGCTGTTTATGGTATGAATCCTAACGTTGGAAAAATATCGTTTGTTGACAGAGGTGAAACATTTGTGAAGCCATATTCTGATAAAACGGCCGAGTTAATAGATTCTGAAGTGCGCAAGTTCATTGACGAAGCTTATGAAAGAACCAGAGAATTGCTTATAAAGCGATCTGACGATTTAGAAAACGTTGCTCAAGAATTATTAAAGAAAGAAATAATATTTAAAACCGATTTGGTAGCGTTGCTTGGCCCAAGACCTTTCGATAAATTAGATGCTTATGATGAATATATGAGCGAAAAAGAAAACGAAAGAGTTGAAGATGCTCAAGTGGTTGAAACAAAATCAGAGTCGGTTGATAAAACCAATGATGAACCAAATTAGGTTTGGGCATTTTTGAGACCATCTTAAAACCAATTATTTAGCTTGGATTTAGTTAAACCCAGAGAAAGAATTCTAAAAAAAATTAGAAACGCCTTGGTTGGAAAAAACCAACAAGGCGCTTCTCAATTGCATTTATCTGGGTTTGGCACTGCAAGAAATATAGACCCTGTAGAAGGCTTTATTGAAGCTGTTAAAGCAAAAAACCATGAAGGGTATGTATGTGGAAATAGATATGATTTTTTAGACAAGTTGCTGCATTTTCTCGAAGAAAACCAGCACTCATCTATCATTTGCTCAGATCCAAAAATTAGGGCATACTTAGACTCATGTGGTCAACAATATGTTGACGAAAACACCATTAGCGCCCATACTGCCGAAGTATTGTGTACTGCCGATTTGGCAATTGCCGAAAAAGGCATGATTGTGTTCGATATTAGAAATGAATCAATTTCTCGCCAACCTAATATATTCATCATTCACCAAGACCATATTTTGGGAAGCATAAAGTCTTTTTTTAGTAGAATAAAATATCAAGATAGCCAAGGCGATTCAAAATCGGTTCAATTGGTAAAGGCGGGTAAAAGACAAGAATCACAGCCAAAAAAGGCATATTTCGTGCTCAAATTCAAACAATAGTGCTTTTGAAAAAAGTCTATTTTGCATCTGATTTTCATTTAGGAGCGCCTAATTATACAGAAAGCCTTCGCCGAGAAAAACAGGTTGTTAATTGGCTAAATGAAATAAAACCTACTACCCAAGCCCTTTACCTAATGGGTGATTTATTCGACTTTTGGTTCGATTATAAAACCGTAGTGCCAAAAGGCTATGTAAGGCTATTGGCTAAAATTGCAGACTTTACCGACTGTGGAATTCCTGTTTATCTTTTTACAGGCAATCATGATATGTGGCTGTTCGGTTATTTCGAAAATGAGCTGGGCGTAACGCTTATTCGCAAGCCAATTAACCAAACCATTATGGGTAAGAAGTTTTACCTAGCACATGGAGATGGCTTGGGGCCTGGAGATAAAGGATATAAGTTTATCAAAAAGGTATTTGAAAACAAATTATGTCAATGGGCATTTAAATGGCTTCACCCTGATTTAGGAATAGGTTTAGCCAACTATTTCAGTAAAAGTAGCAGGGCAGCTACTGGAGATAGCGATGCACAATTTCTTGGCGAAGACAAAGAATGGCTAATCATTCACAGTAAAAACGTGCTGCAAAAAGAACATTTCGATTACTTTGTGTACGGGCATAGGCACTATCCAATAGTATTTCAATTAGAAAACAGCCAATATGTTAATTTGGGAGATTGGATAACCTATTTTACTTATGCAGAATTTGATGGCCAAAAACTTGAACTTAAGCAATATCAAAAAGCTAAGCCTACTGCTGCTATACATGGCAATGGTTAATTTTTTAGCTGCCGCTGCATTACCAGATACCATTTTTAAAGTCAAGAATATAAGGCAGGTCTATTCAGATCAACTGTCTCATTTTTATGTGGTAACTAAAAAAAATGTGGTTGAAAAATACCATGTTCAAAAAGGATTTCAAAAGCAATTTTCTTTAAAACGTTTAGGCGAATTGCATAGCATAGATGTAAGTAGCCCAAATAAAGTTTATTGCTTTTTTAAAGACGTTGGAAAGATTGTAATTCTTGATAATCAACTTTCAGAAGTTGGGCAAATAGACCTTTTTGCAGCCGGATATTTCAACATAGAATCAGTTTGCAGAGCAAGAGATAATGCTATTTGGATTTTCGATAAAGCCGATGCTCGATTAAAAAAAATAGACCACGATGGAAATGAAGTATTTATTAGCACTCAGCTAAATCTAGGCAACACAAACCTGTACCCATTAAGAATGTATGAAACAGCAAAACAATTGGTTTTAGTAGACTCAAATAACCTGGTTGTTTTAAATAATCAGCTTATAACCAGTTTTAAAGAAAAAATTACTAGTATATCGAAGCTTTCATTTTTCGCATCAAACATAATTTATCGCGATACGGCACAATGGGTAGAACTTTCGCTCACCACACTGGAAAAAAAGCAAGTACTTTTGCCCGCTTCTAAAAGTGGCCAAGAAATTAGAAATGTTTTGTTTGCTGGCAATTTCATGTTGGTACTTATAGAAGATTCAATTCAGGTTTTTACGAAAGATTGAAATGAACTTATTAAGTAAATTAGAAGAACTAAAAATAAGGTTCAACGAGGTTGGAAAAGAGCTAATGAACCCTGACGTGGTGAGCGACATTAAGCGCTATACTAGTTTAAACAGAGAGCACACACAGCTTAAAGGCATTGTTGATGCATATAATGAATACCGAGACCTTTTAAGCAATATTCAAAACAGTAAAGAGCTCTTACAAGAAGATGATGCCGAAATGAAAGAAATGGCTCAAATGGAGCTTGACGATTTGCTTCCACAAGTAACTCCCTTAGAAGAGCAAATAAAGCTTATGTTGGTTCCTCCCGATCCTGAAGACAATAAAAACGTAATTGTAGAATTACGCGCCGGAACTGGTGGCGACGAAGCTTCAATTTTTGCTGGCGATTTGTTTAGAATGTACCAACGTTTTGCAGAAAAACGCGGTTGGAGCCTTGAAATTAACAATACCAACGAAGGCACTTCAGGTGGCTTTAAAGAAATATCGTTTAGCCTGGCAGGTGACTCAGTTTATGCCACTATGAAATATGAGTCTGGTGTTCACCGTGTTCAACGTGTACCAGCAACCGAATCTCAAGGTAGGGTGCATACATCTGCGGCAACTGTGGCGGTGCTACCCGAAGCTGAGGCCGTTGATGTTGAGCTTAATATGGGCGACATTAAAAAAGACACTTTTAGGGCATCAGGCGCTGGTGGTCAGCATATTAACAAAACTGAATCAGCTGTTCGTTTAACGCATATTCCTACAGGAATTGTGGTTGAATGCCAAGACGGTAGATCGCAACATAAAAACTACGATAAGGCTTTAACCGTGCTAAGAACCCGTATTTACGAAAAAGAATTACAGAAAAAACTGTCTGAAATTTCTGCAAAACGTAAAACCATGGTTTCAACAGGCGATAGGTCGGCCAAAATTAGAACCTACAACTACCCACAAGGTAGAATTACAGACCATAGAATTGGTTTTACACTTTATAACCTTTCTGCCTTTATGGATGGCGAAATTCAAGAAGTAATAGATGCCTTGAAGCGTGAAGAAAATATGGAGAAATTAAAAGCCGGAGAATTAATAGGTGCTTAAAAAATCATTTCAGTAAAAGGTCAATTCTACTAATTTTGTTTGCAACGAATATTTGGCATTTATGGGTATGAAGGCTGTTGAAAATACACCTTGTCAATTTTGCAAATCTCGAAAAGAGTCTCTTTTTAATTTTTGTACGGCTGACGAGCTTGAACATCTAACTGGGGTAAAAATCTGCCAAACCTTTAAAAAAGGGCAAATTATTTTTTTAGAAGGAAGCCGTCCATCAGGCCTTCACTGCATAAACTTTGGTAAAATAAAATTAAGCCGTCTTGGCCCAGAAGGAAAAGAAAAAATTATACGACTGGCTGGCTCAGGCGAATGGGTTGGCTACAAGGCTTTAATCGCTAATTTGCCTTATTCGGCCACTGCCATAGCCTTAGAAGATGTTTCGGTGTGCTTTATTCCTTCTACAGATTTTATGTATGTTTTGCAGCACAACCAAGAGTTTCAAACCATGTTTACCCAGTTGCTTTGCCGCAACCTTAGCGAAGCTGAAAACGAAACGGTTGACATTGCCTATAAATCTGTTAGAGAGCGATTGGCAGAAGCACTTTTGTTACTAAAACGTAAGTTTTATGACAATGAGCTACCAAAACACGATTTTGTAATTAACATGACTCGCGAAGATTTGGCTAACCTAATTGGCACCGCCAAAGAAACTGTTATTCGCTTACTATCAGACTTTAAAGACGAAGGCATTGTTGAATCTCAAGGCCGCAAAATCGTTCTGAAAGACGAAGAAGCGCTAATTAGGATTAGTGAGTTGTATGATTAAAATCAGAAAGCCTAATTCACACAATTAGTACTATCCCCAGGCAATGGAAACGCCGGACTTACATAGGGAATTCCCAATTCAATTTTATTAGCGTGGTTTCTTCCAAAAATCGGGATGCCGTTTGCCATGAACAACTGCTATGATCACTATTTGTGTTTCTTTTATTATGAAATAAATATGGTCTTGAAATTTTGACAATTTACCACGTCTAACATCACCTAGAATTCGTGGAAAACGCATTGGGAAGATGCTTAACCTATTGCGAAATTCCAGTAATTGATCAAGAAAATAGTCGCCCAGCCAAGGTTCTTGTAAATCATACCAATCACGTGCTTCTTTTATGTCTTTATCAGCTTGGTGAGTAGTAACAACAGAATACGTTTTAATCATTATTTATCAGCATCGCGATGTCTGAGTTTCGCTATGGTTTCTTCTATTGGAGTAACTTGAGAAGGGTTAGCCTTGTAATCGGCAACTCTACGCTCTAATTCTTCAAGAAATGCGTCATTTTCATGAGGAAGCCTTTCGGCTGATTGAATATCGAGATAAGCCAATAACTCTTCTACATCTTTGAAATGAGTTTTATTGAGTCCTTCAGAATTTTCGAGCGTTATCGTTACCATAATGAATTCTTGTTACCAAATATAATGAACATCAGGTTGAATTGGTACCTGGTTTTAATTCACAATACATGAATTCGATTTTGACACTTAATTCACACAATTAGTACTATCCCCAGGCAATGGAAACGCCGGACTTACATAGGGAATTCCCAGTTCCATTCCGCGGAGAATGAAATAGGTGCCCATGAGCAGCATAACCGCTGGAATGAGCTTTTGAGAAAGGCTAGCAAAACGTGGCATTTTTCTATGTGCCAACACCAAAGCCAGCATAATAGGAAACGTTCCAAATCCAAAGAAAATCATGTTGGTGGCTGCGCTTTTAACCGTGGGCATGAGTATGCTGGTTAAGGCAGCTGAATAAACCAAACCGCAGGGGAGAAGTCCATTTAAAATGCCTAACAAATACTTGGCATATGTTTTTGAAGCATTGTTTCTAATGGCACCTTGCCATTTGCTGGGGTTTATTAGGCTTATGGCGAATGCCGAAAACTTGTTTTTAATATTCGGAATAAAGTTGGCCAGTGCAATGAGAATGAAAACGGTTCCAACAATTATCGACAAGCTTGATTGCAGCGAAAGAAATGTAAGGCTTTTGCCAATGCTAAAGAACAGAATGCCAATTAATGCATAGGTCGTTGCTCGGCCCAATTGATAAACCAATGCCTGCCAAAACACCTTTAATGAGCTTAAGCTTTTAAATGGAAAAGCCAGCATAAGCGGCCCACACATAACTACGCAGTGAAAACTGCCCAATAAACCAATTAAAAAGGCCGGCCAGTAAAGGCTCATATATTTATCTCGGTTTCGGTAAAATAGCTGCCGTGGCCCATGCTCCAATTTATCTTAACCGTCCACCAGCCGCTCTGTAAATTCTCGCTGGCCACTAGCATTTTACTTTCGGCATTAAGCTGTAGTGGTACCTTAAAATCTAGTCGCGAGTTGTTGGGTCTGTAGAAATACACTTCGCCCGTTGCCACTTTTTCATCATAGGTAGGGAAGGCAATCATCATTTTTCTTTCTTGGCTTAGGAAAGACACATTTGGTTTTTCAGCAAGCTTTTCAGCGGCGCGTTTGTTAGCCAAATGCTCATCGTAGCTAAGCGTGTTTTCGTAGTAATTATCGCTTACCAAATGGTATTCTCTGGTTGAAAGGTAAATGGCGATGGTAACTATAAACCCTGAAAATATGAGCAGGGTTATAATAATGGCAAGTGGCCATGAATGCAATTTCTTTTTAGTGCTCATAATGGTTAATTGCTCGGTCCAATAAAGTTAATAGTTAGCTTGTCCATTAGTTTTTCTTGCGACCAAACTTCTACTTTTAGTTTGGTTTTTCGTTCTTTTAATTCTGCTTCAGGAATTTCAATTTTTACAATGGCTTCTTTCTTTTCGCCTTTGCCAGCAATTAGCTTATTGCCAGCAATTTCTACTTCGGCGGTTGGATAATTCGCTATTCTAAATTCAATTGGTAGCTTACTATAGGTTTTATTGGAAATGTTCACATTATAAAGGTTTGAAATATTGCGGTCAACCCTGTCAAAACCTTGCACTTTTACCATGCTTACTTTAATGTCTGACCTGTTGAAAATGAGCACACTGAGCACAATAAGAAGCACCAGCAATACACTTGAATAGGCAATAGAACGCGGATTGAGTTTAAATGACTTGCCTTGCTCAATATCTGTTTCAGAAGCGTAGCGAATTAAACCTTTGGGTTTGTTCACCTTGTCCATAATTTCATCGCAAGCATCAATACAAGCCGTGCAGTTTACACACTCAAGTTGAGTTCCATTTCTAATGTCGATACCGGTTGGGCAAACATCTACACAAGCAAAACAATCAATGCAATCGCCGGCATTTTCTGAGCGGATTTTCTTGGGTAATTCGCGCGGTTCGCCACGTTTGTTGTCGTAAGCAACTACTACTGATTTACTGTCGAGAAAAACACCTTGTAAACGGCCATAAGGACAAACTACTGTGCAAACTTGCTCTCTAAAATAGGCGAAATTGAAAAAAGTAATTCCGGTGAAACCAAGCACCAACAAAAAGCCAGTTAAATGTTCAGTTGGTGGACTAGTTATTATTTCAAAAGTTTGGTTTTTACCAATTATGTAAGTCATAAAAAGGTTACCAACTACAAAAGCCAGCACCAAATAAATGCCATATTTCAAAGCACGTTTTCTAATCTTTTCGCCTGTCCAAGGGGCTTCTTTTAGTTTGCGTTGTTGCACGCTGTTTCCATCAATCCAATATTCAATTCTCCTAAAAACCATTTCCATAAAAACAGTTTGTGGGCAGGCCCACCCGCAGAATAAACGGCCATAAATAACCGTAAACAGTACTATAAAGAGAATAAAGGTTACAATGCTTAGCATGAAGATGAGAAAATCATCAGGCCAGAAAACCATACCGAAAATGATGAACTGCCTGTCAATTACATTCAGCATTAAAAATGGGTGTCCATCTACTTCAATAAACGGAACACCAAAAAGAACAACCAATAGCCCAATGCTAAACCAAGTTCGGTATTTGTAGAATTTACCCTTAACTAGTTTAGGAAACATCCATACGTGCTTACCAGTTTTGTCAACCGATGATATGCGGTTTCTAAAGTGGTCGGCTGATTTAACATCGTACTCTTCGCGCTTCTTGGCCATGAGATTTTTATATGCAACAAATGTTCGTGATATACCCAAGGGGAAACAATGACTAAAGTCACTATGAAACGTGACCACGGTCATCGTTTGCCTATTTTATGGTTCCGAATCTTTGAAAGTTGATAGAATGAAACTGGGCAATACCATAGAACAAAAACAGGGCAGATGTTACCATTGTGGCTCACATCTTAATGGTTCTACGCTTGTAAAAGACGAGCATGAATTCTGTTGCAG
>JAGQWA010000091.1 GCA_020437725.1 Bacteroidota bacterium
TATCTTGAATAATATGGGTAACCGATTTTAAATGATCGCTGCCTGTAACTTGGGTCCACGATTCGCCGCCGTTTTCTGAACGGTAAACACCGCCTGAAACTCCACCTGTTAGAAGCACTTCAGGGTTTCTTACATCCATTGCCAATGCGCGTGTTCTTCCACCAATGTTATAGGGGCCACGTTGTTTCCAGGCGCCGGTTTTAAAACTTTTGCTGTTTACTGGAAGCGTTTGGGCATAAGCCATTTCTTCAGCCAGAATATTTTCAGGAATCTCACCAGTTTCAGGGTCTTGCAGCCTTTGTTTTTCCCAGTTTAGCCTGGCATGTGGATCATGCTTAGAACCAATACCCGTATCGCCCACCGAACCGATGTTGTTAGGCGATTTGATTATGAAAATTGAAACGGCAATGGCGGCAATTGCCAAAATGCTTAGAATTATTTTTTTCATCTGACCACTATTCAATTATGAGTTTTTTGGTTCCGATATTTCCTTCTGATGTGAATTCTAGCAGGTAAACGCCACCCGGTAATTCAGCCACATTAACTATGCTTTTGTTTGAAATGATACCTTCTTTGGCTAGTCTTCCACTTGAGGTGAAAAGCCTGTAATGACCCTGTGAGTGTTCGCTCAGTTCAATTGTAAATTGCTCTGAAGTAGGATTTGGATATACTGAAATTGGTAGTTCATTTTCTACAGTTGGTAGGCTAGAAATTTCGCCAATATTTGCCGAAAATGAGCCGCAACCGTGGGTTCCAACAAAAAGGAGTTTATCATGGTCTCGGTAATCAATATCGCGAACCGCGCAAAGGCCAATACTATTGGCACCTTCTCTGTTCCAAACCGTATTTTCTCCTGGCAAGCCCGTGGTTGAATACAAACCTGTATTGGTTCCAGCCATATAAATGGGCCCGTTTGGCGAACGCACAATTTTCACCACGTTTACAGCTGTTCCGGCTCCTGAGCCATCTTCATTTTCTTCGAGATTGCCACTAACATGTCGCCAGTTTTGGCCGCCATCTTCAGTGTAAAAAATGCTCTGGCGTTCGTAGTTGGAAAAAGCCACTAAAATATTGTTGGCATTATGCGGGTCGCACGAAACTGATTCAACTCTACCCGTGCCACCAATGGCTTTATTCTCTGTAATGGAAGTAATACTGTTGTTGTTGGCATCGTGCGCATTGTCAATTCTATACACGTTTCCATCCGTAGTGCCTACAAAAACAAGCCCTTCAACTTTAGGCGATGCGTCAATAGAAATCATGGTTCCGCTTGATAACCGTGTAGATAAATAGCGGGTCCAATTGGTGCTAACTGTTCTGTTTTGGTTGGTGAGCGGAATTTTGGTCAAATCGCTGTTTACAAACAGAAAGCTGCCGCATGGGTAATACAATCTTTTTGAGTTGAATGGATCGAGGATAAATTGGTTAAAACGCTGAAAATTGGCTGCGCCGGTAGGGTCTATTCTACTCGCTGCTTCTTGTTTTCCATCAGCATCTAATCTATACAAATAAAAGGCTGCGTTTTGGGCTGATGTAAGCACATAAGTGTAGTTGCTGTAGTCGAAAATGGCACTGTACGATCCGTCGCAGCAACCTATCCTTTCCCAGTCGCCATTGGTGTTGTCGCTGGTTTTTATATACTGCGTTTCATTGTCTTGAAATCCGCCGAGCAAAATATCGCTCAAGGCATGGTCATCAACCGGATTTTGGTTGAACGAAACCGCATAGAATTGCGAAGTGATGAAGCCATCGTTCAAAGAAGTCCACTCTACAGTGCTTGCCAGCACGTTGTTGGTAATGTGCACGCCACCATCAGATGTAGTTAGAAGTTTATCGTCATCATCAGGATGAAATAGCAGGTTATGAATATCGGGGTGGTGGTTTTTATACATAAAATCGTCAAGAAAACCAGTTGAAGAGAAAGTTTCTAAATAACCGCCAATCCAGTTGATATTATCGTCGGTTTTAAAACCATTGGTAGAAAGAAAGAGATTGGTGCCGCCAATGGCCACCACATTGCTATCGCTAGGTTTTATGGCTATGGTTTGGTTGTAACCACCTTGAACAATAAAGTCTCCATAAATAAGGCCTTTGTCTTGTCGCCAGGCCGGAATATTATCACTTAAATCGGTCCAAAGTCCGTTGCTGTTTGCACCATTTCCGCCAAGGTAATTGTATTTCCAAAGGCTGTTGCGTTCGCTTCTTGATCCTTGCACGCCGGTTTTGCCAAATGTGGGAGTATGGGCAAGGAAATATAACAAGTGCTCATTTCCTTCAAAAATGTCGAACACAATTCGGCCATAGGTATTAGGGAATTTGCTTGGCGTAATGTTGGTCCATTGCAAACCATCTTCTGACCTAAAAATGCCTTTATTATTGCCTTTTACTCTTGAATTTAGTGTAGCATAAAAAACGCCACTTCGTGTTTGGGCAATGTCTGTTCCGGCTAGGTAAATACTTTCTGATTCACCACCCATAATGAGCTTCCAATTTTGGCCGCCATCATTACTTCTTAAAATTCCACCGTATGACGCTAAAAAGAGAATATCGCTGTCGTTTCTGGTGTGGTCTAAACACAATCTCCAGCCATAATTAAGGTGTCTAAACTGGTGCGGTTTGTTTTCTATTTGAAGGCCAGCCCATGTTTTTCCGCCATCGGTTGATTTAAAAATGCCGTCGCCAGGAAAGTCGGCCGTGTTGCCATATACTTCGCCAGTGCAGTAATACCAGGTGTTGGTTTTGCCGGTGCGGGTGTCTTGAACAATATCAGTTACCGACATTAATTGCGTGCTGCCCGTTACGCGGTTCCAAGTTTTGCCACCATCTTCAGAACGGTAGGCACCGCCTGATGTTCCACCAGAAAGAATAACATTGCTATTGGTAACATCTATGACCAAAGCCCTGGCTCTACCGCCAATATTGTTGGGCCCGCGCTGTTGCCAAACTTCTTTTTTAAAGCTGGTTTGTTTTACCGGAAGTGTGGTTGCATAAGCCATTTCGCGGTTAAGAATGTTCTCCGGAATTTGACCTGTAATGGGGTTGGCTAATCTTGCTTTTTCGTAATTCAAACGTGCCAAAGGATCATTGGCGTCACCAATTTCAGCCTCAGGTATAAAAGCCGTTTCATGATTTGAAGACGGGATAAAATGAAAAACAATGCTTGTTAAAAGTGCCAAGGCCAGAACTGCCAATACCGCTTTTTTCATACTTATTAAAAGGAGATTTGAATTGGGCAAATTACAACAAAGCCCAAAGCTTAAAGTTTGACCAAAAGCAAGGGTTGCTTTTTTTAAGGGGTGAAATAGTTATATTAGTGAGCCATATATCAATGAGACTGCGAGCCATCATATCCATTTTTGTTGTTTTTCTGTTGAAGGGCAGTTTTTGTTATGGGCAACACAGAACTGTTGAGTTTCCTGATTCTAATGCCAAGTTTACTTATTTGTTGCATAACAGATTTAATGGCGAAAAGGCTTATCCGGTCATTTTTACACATTTGGGTGATACAATGGATACAATAGGGGGTAAGTATTCCAAACTTCAACGCTATGGTAATCCCTTGTTCTACACTTATGTTTACTTTTTAGTTTTAGACAGCTCCAGGGTAATTAGAATTGAATATATCGACGGGTATAATGATGCTGAATTATGGTATGATTTTAACCAAAAGGTCGGCGAAGGCGACCCTGAAATACTTGAAATAGATACCATTGTTAATCAAGGCATAACAAGAAGAAGAATGCGTTTGAATGATGATAGGCATTATGTGCTTGAAGGGATTGGTTCTACCAAGGAGTTCACTTCGCACTATTTCTACAATGGTCTATATTCATGGTTAGAATTGTTGTGTTTTCATGTGGGCGATTCATTGGTTTACCAAAACGAGAAGTATAATACTTGCGATACAAGTTGGAATATTGGCTTTAACAATGTTGCCGACATTCTACAAGACCAAGTAACCATTTACCCAAACCCAACCAACAATTCAGTTCAAATTGATTTTACTGATGAACTTTCAGGAGAAATAGAAATGAGCATTTCAGACTGTAGCGGAAAGGTGGTTCAGCGCGAGATGCTTAAATCATCTAGCAATTCAATCACCTTAAACCTGCAGGCTGGGGTGTATTTTGTTTCGCTGGTTTCGGAGAAATATTTGGTTAGGCGGAAGTTGATTGTTGAATAGGATTTCAATAAACCCTAAACGGCTTACTCATTCTTTTTCCGTTGGCTTCTGCCACTAACCAATAAATACCATAAGGCAAATAACTAATAGAAACCTTGGTTTGGGTTCGGCGTAAATCGGTTTGTGTGGTTAGAACATTGCCAGCCATGTTCACAATGGTCAGGTTCCAAGAATCAGACTTTAAGTCTTCCAACAATTCTACCTTTAAATTTCTATCGCCACGGCCGTAGGTAAATTCAAAATCGAGCGTTTGGTGTACTTCTACAGGTTCTATTGATGAAGTGCTAAAATCAACATAAACTTCAAAGATTTTGTTGGTGGCGCGGCTGGTTTGGTCAACCGTGTTGGTAAAGAAAATATTCTCTTCATCACTTTCAATACCGCCGTAGATATAGCCTACCAAGGTTTTTTGATTGTTGAGCGCATCGAGTTTTAAAATGCCTTGGTTGGTAAACCACTTTTCAATGGCAAAAAATTCAGCACCTGCGCCCAAATAGCCGGGCATTTCGCCTACTTTATACTCAGATAATTGGCCTTTGCTGTTTCGGCTAACAACCGAAATGGTTTTTACAAAAGGCACATCAGTATCTTCAGTAAGCACATTGTTTCGGTAAGTGAATTGCGCCATTCCACCAAAAAAGAAAGTATGCATCTCGTTATTGGTAGAATCAAATACGGGAAGGTTCGCAGAATGGTATTGACTTAATTTCTGCTCAAAACCAGATACTACGTTGTAGCCGCCGCTTGTAATGTTAACCACGTTCAACCACGGAACATCGGCCGCATACTGAAAAACACCGGTAAAGGCAGTTAAGCCTACCTCGCCATTGGCAAATATTTGTTTCACCACATTGTAGTCTCTGCGGTGCAAATTGGCGGTGTCGCGAATGGCATTGTAATGGTCAATACTGTAGTTGCTCTTAAGCGTGAATTTGCGGATTTCGTTCGTGTATTCTTGCACAAAACCAGGACCGTGATCGGGACCCATAGGATTATATCTACCCATAAACTTTTGGCCGCCAACCAGATAAAAAGTATCGTTCAAAAAATGCAAATGCCCACCAGTTACTTGAAATCGAGTATCTGAAACTTGAGAAAAATAATCGTTGAATGACTCTTCATTTATGATGGCATTTATCACCTTCTTGTACTCAACCACCACCAGGTTGGGGTAGGTTATGTGATCTTTTGCTGTTGTGCTATAGCCATAACCGCCTGTTATGTAGAGCAAATCGCCCACTTGCTCAAATTGCATGTTGGTTGACTGCAATTGCTCATACAATACTGTGCTTAGTTCGCTTAAATCAGCCACATATTGCTTCTTGGTTCTTGGATTAAAAACCACAAGGTTTGTGTTGTTGTCAGATTCAAGAAATGCTTCGAAAGGGCGGCGTTTATGCAGGCCGTCAGTTCTTCCACCAATTACTAAAATATTGCCATCACCATCTTGAGCGGCAACAAAAGAGTGGGTGCCTTGCAAGCCATCAATGCTAAGCTCTTTGAGTTCAACATTGAATTTGGGTTGGGCAAACAAGGTTGTTGAAGACACCAAAATTGCCAGAGATGCTACGAACTGCTTCATTTCATTTGAAATTTAATGGCAAGTTATTGGCGTCTATTGGCCTTAACTGGTGATAATGGTTACTTACGCATGAAGGCTAAAAAATCTTCTCGTACAATTCGTTTTGTTTCACCGTCCCTTTCTTCGACTCTAATATTTCGAACACATTTTCTTTAATGGTGTGGGCAATGGTGCCGGTAGGTAAGTCGTTGCAATCCAAGCCAAATGGGTCTTCAATTTCTTCGGCCATTAGCTCAATTCCAATAAAAGCAAAGAACACAAACATCACCACGGGTATGGTCCATAAACCAAGTGTTTCAGAGAGAATAAATGGCATTAAAAGCGTGTAGCCTGTAATGAGAATCTTAATGTAAACGGCATAACTAAATGGTATTGGAGTCTTCTTTATTCGCTCGCAAGCACCCAAAATATCGAGCAAAGCTTGTAGGTGGGGTTTGTAATTCAGGTGATCTTCAGGTGTAATTTCTTTTCTGCGGTGAACATCTTCAACCAATTGGTGCATTTGCATGGAAATATGGTTGGGCACATGGCTTTTATTGGCATATTCAGCTTTATCAGATTCTGACAAATAAATAAGCTCTTCGGTTTTTGTTCCTTCACGCAAATGCTCCTTAAAAGCAATGCAGAAATTAGAGATGTAAACCGCCATTTGGTGTCGGTCTGCGTGGTTTTCTTTGTCTAACGTAACATTGGTGGTTATGGCCAAGTTTCGGCAATGATTTACCAAGGCACCCCATTGTTTGCGGCCTTCCCACCAGCGGTCGTAAGCGGTGTTGGTTCTAAACGCCAATAAAATTGACATAATGATACCAATCATTGAGAACACGGTTAAGTCCATGCCTATGTATTGGTTCCAATCTAAAATTTCGAGTGGCACACAAACTGCCGTTGAAAATAACCCCACCATTAATACAGAGCGAACCACGCGTGTCATGGTCCAGCTTTTGGCTAGATGGGTTATGTCTCCAAAGAAATTTTTGTTGGTTTTGTAGAAAATCATATACCTGTTTCTTAAGCGTGCAAAATGCGAATTATTGGTTCAACATATTTCCTAAATCTCAGCCAAATACTTGTGTACGAAACTTATGGCCATAGCGCCTTCGCCTGTGGCACTTGCTACTCTGTTCATGGCTCCAGAACGTACATCGCCGGCGGCAAATATTCCCGGAACACAAGTTTCGAGTAGATACGGGTCACGGTCTTGCTTCCAAACCTTTTCGAACTCGTCTTTTTGCAACAAATCGCGTCCTGTCATTATAAAGCCTTTATCGTCTTTTAAAAGGCCATTTCCTAGCCATTCAGTAAACGGTTTGGCGCCTATAAATACGAAAACCGCACCTGCCGATGAGGTTTCGGTTTCGTTGGTTTCTAGGTTTTGAATGCAAACTCGGTCAAGTCTGCCATTACCACCTAACTCTACCACTTGCCGCTTGCCCATTACTTCAATATTGGGTGTGCCGTTTATCTGGTCTATTAAGTACGACGACATGGTTGCCGATAAATCTTCGCGCCTTATTACAATGTTTACTTTTTTGGCGAATTGCGAAAGGTACATGGCACCTTGTCCGGCTGAGTTTCCACCGCCAATAACATAAACTACTTGGTCTCGGCAAGAGCCTGCTTCGGTTGTGGCAGCGCCGTAATAGACTCCAGCGCCACTAAAATCGTCGGCACCAGCCGCCTCTAATCTTCTATAATCTACACCGGTTGAAATCACAATGCTTTTGGCATTTACGGTAGTGCCATCGCTCATGTGCACGGTTTTGTATTGCTCAAGCGTTTCAATTTTCACCACTTCTTTAGGCGAAAGAAATTCAACCCCAAATCTACTGGCTTGCGTAACCGCTCTTCGGGTTAAATCGGCACCGCTTAAACCTTTCGGAAAGCCCAAATAGTTTTCAATTCTAGAGCTGGTTCCAGCTTGTCCACCCGGAGCTCTTTTTTCTATTATTAGGGTTTTTAATCCTTCTGAACCACCATACACACCTGCCGCCAATCCAGCTGGACCGCTTCCAATTATTACCACATCATACAACTCTGCGGATGTGGTGGTTTTTCTTCCCATTTTTTCAGAAATGGCTGAAAGATTGTCGCCTAGCACATAGCTTCCATCTTCGAAAAAAGTAGCTGGTAAATCTTTTAACGAAATGCTGTTTAAGCCGATCATTTGCTTGGCTTTTCCGCTTTTTTCAATGTCCATCCATTGGTAAGGCGTCAGGTTTCCAGAAAGAAAATCTTTCACCTTGTGCGACTTTGGTGAAAACTGATAACCCACCACTCTTATGCCATGAAATTCAGGTTTGTGAGTGGCTGCCCACTCATCTAATTGGTCGTCAATTACCGGAAACAGTTTTTCTTCTGGTGGATCCCAGGGTTTCATGAGATAATAGTCAAGCTGCACATCGTTAATGGCTTTTATGGCAGCATCGGTATCTGAATAAGCCGTTAGCAAAATGCGTTTGGCTTCAGGATAAATTTCTTTGGCTTTTTCCAAAAACTCCACACCCAACATCTCAGGCATGCGTTGGTCGCTTATGAATAGCGCAACGGCTTCACCTTTCTTCTGCAATTCAACCAATGATTTCAGTGCTTCATTAGCACTTTCGGTACTAATTATTCTGAATTCCTTACCGTATTTGCCCCTAAGGTCGCGTCTAATGGCGCGCAATACCTGCGGGTCGTCGTCTATGCTGAAAATGATGGGCTTCATTATTAAGTATTAAATAGTTAAGTAGATAAGGGGTGTTAGGTTGTTCTATTTAGAATTGATTTTACTAGGGAGTTTTGAAGCTTTGAAACTTCAATTGCGATTGACTCTAATTCATCGTTTTGACCAATGTATTTTAAATCTTTTGCCAGCAATATATAGTATCGAACTTCTTCTAATGAGCTTTGGCTAATATTATAAAACCTGAGCTTTTCTTTATTAGATATTCTCTTAAACCCTTCGGAAATGTTAGCTGGAATAGAAATAGCAGCCCGTCGAATCTGAGATGTTAGTCCATAGGCTTCTTCTCTGGGAAAGTCAGCAGAAATTTTATAGACAAGTAGCACAAGTTCGTGAGCCTTTTGCCAAACCAACAGGTCCTTAAATGAATCAATTTTACCTTTCATATTGAGCCCCTTTATCTATTTATCTTTTTAACTTCTTATCTATTCAACTGGTAAGCAGATTTCAAATTCCGTTCTTCCCGGCTCTGTGCGCACTTTAATGTCTCCATTGTGCTGCTGAACGATTTTGAGCGCTACATCTAGGCCTAGGCCAGTGCCTTTGCCAAGTTCTTTGGTGGTGAAAAAGGGGTCGAAAATGCGGTTAAGAATATCATTTGGAATGCCTGGGCCGTTGTCGATAATTGACACGCGTACAAACTCGCGATCTTGACGAGTTGAAATGGTGAGTTTTGAATTTTCAACGTCGTCCAAAACATCAAGGGCATTGTCGATAATATTGGTCCAAACCTGATTCAATTCGCCGGGCAAGGCTTTTACTTTAGGTAGGTTTTCAGCAAACGTTTCTACCAATTCGGTTTGGCTTTTGTTGAATTTGTGTTTCAACATGATGCAAGTACTTCTTAGTCCATCGTGCACATCAATCGGCTTTCTATCGCCTGACTGGTCCATGTGTGTGTAAGACTTAATGCTTTTCACCAATTCTGAAATTCTATGCGATGCATCTTGAATTTCTTCCACCATTTTTTCGATTGAAAGATTGCTCTCTATCCAATGAATTACGGGCGCAAGATGCTCGGGGCCGGTTGAGTCAAGAATATCATCAAGCTCTTCAACCGTAAAACCAAATTCAACCAGATTTTCTACAATTTCATAAGCGTCTTCAATTCCGTGGTCTTCTAACCAATCGGTTAACTCGTCTTCAATATCAGTTCGTGCCATAAGCGATAGGCAACTGGCTTTGTGACCGTCAATTTTGTTAAAAACCACATCATTAATGGCATCTATTTGCTCTTCAGTCATTTTAATTTTAATGGTTCGCTTAAACTTTTCTGGTTGGGCTTTTAAGTGAGAACGAAGCGTGTCAGAACTACGAACAATGGCCGATGCTGGATTGTTTAATTCATGCGCCAAACCCGCAGAAAGCTTACCCAACGACATGAGCTTTTCGTTTTGGCTTTGCAATACTGAAAAGCGCCTAATGCGATTGGTCATTACATGCACAAAAGCCTGGGTTAATTCGTAATGCTCTTTAATCATTTCAGGAAAATGATCGCGATGAACAAAAATCACTTCACTTTCTTCTATACACTGTGCGTTGCCGCCTGCTTTTACCATTCTTGAGTATGGAAGAACACCGGTAATGTTTCCAGCAGGCATGTCAGATATTTCTCTTCTCTTGCCCTGGCGGTCTATATAGATCATGTAATTGCCAGAAAGCACAATGAGTAAATAGTCGGCATCAACTCCATTTTGAAATAAATGGTCACCAACAGGTATGGTTCTGGTTTCTGATTTTGAAA
>JAGQWA010000092.1 GCA_020437725.1 Bacteroidota bacterium
GAAAGGCCTAGTATTTCTAATTGCTTTTTGTAGGTAGCAATATTTTGCTCGGTGGTTTTAGCCGGATGTTGACCTGTTTGAATAGCGTATTGTTCAGCAGGAAGACCAAAGGCATCAAAACCCATTGGATGAAGAACAGAGAAACCTTTGTGCTTTTTGTAACGAGCCATAATATCAGCTGCTACATAACTTAGCGGGTGCCCTACATGCAAACCTTTTCCACTTGGATATGGAAACATAACCAATGCATAGTACTTGGGTTTGTTGGGGTCTTCAACCACCTGATAGGTGTTGTTTTCTTTCCAATAGTCTTGCCATTTTTGATCTATCTCCGCAAAAGGTATCTCCTTCATTAGGGCTGAATTTTGCGCGAAAATAGCCATTCAATTTTCCTTTTACGAGCGTAGTCTATTCCCTTATTTTGTACAAAATTTAATGGGTTGAACAAGAACCAAAAATACCAAGACGTAATACGCTCATTTAAAGGATTATTAGAAGCTGAATTGCCCTTTGAAGTACATTTAAGTAATATCTGCTCGCTGCTCAAAAAGGAATTCAACTTTTTTTGGGTAGGCTTCTATAAGCGTGTTTCAGAAACAGAATTACAGATTAGTTCATACCAAGGTGAAGTGCCTTGTTTCTCAATTAATTTAGAGAAAGGAGTTTGTGGAAAGGCAGCAAAAACAGGCAAAACACAAATAATTGATAACGTTGATGATTTTCCGGGTTACATAGCTTGCCATCCCGAACCGAAATCAGAAATGGTTGTGCCAATGAGCATAGATAATCGCGTGGAATATGTGCTAGATATTGACCATGTTGACTTTTCTGCATTCGACTCAATTGATGGGCAGAACGTTGAACTTATTCTGGAAATGCTAAAAACAAAATTGAGCCGATAATGCAAACTGATAACGCCACTAAAAGTGTTTTGGGTCTGCATCTTCCAACTGATCCACGCTGGGTAAATCTTGCAGAGAAAAGCATTGAATTCATTCTTACCGATCATGCCTATTGCGAGCAAAAAGCTGCTTCAACTTGCATTTCATTAATTGTTCAATACCCTGGCAAAAAGGAACTTGTAGAGCGTGTAAGCCCTTTAGTTACTGAAGAATGGGGCCATTTTAGAATGGTGCTACAAGAGCTAAAAAAGCGCGGCTTGCCATTGGGCCGGCAGAGAGTAGATGAATATGTAAACCAACTACTTAAAACAATAAGAAGCGGAGTTGGCGACCTGCAACTACTAGACAAGTTATTGGTTTGTGCTTTGGTAGAAGCACGCAGCTGTGAGCGTTTTAAAAGATTACATGAAGGGTTAGATGACCAAGATTTAAAGCAGTTTTATTACAGCCTAATGGTGAGCGAAGCCGGCCACTACAAGCTTTTCATTGAATTGGCTGAAGTGTATTTTGACCAAAATGAAGTGAGAACTCGTTGGCAAGAAATGCTGGCATATGAAGCAGAAATTATGAAAAACCTAGAAACTCGTGGTGATAGGATTCATTAAATGAAAATTATGGTTCTGTTAAGCGGAGTTGTTTATTTTCGTTAGTGAAACAATACAAACATGAAGAAACTACTACTCCCTGTTCTATTTATGGTTACCGCCATTTCTATGAATGCGCAAACCATTATGAATGCAGATTTTGAAAAATGGTACAACTATATGTTTTGTGAGTGCGAATTGCTTGAAGGCCATAAAAACGAAGGCGACAGCACCCATAAATGGCATTACGGACAAGCCTACGGAGCTGAAAGACAAACTGTTACTCAATCAAAACGCAATGACGCGCAGAATGGTACTTATAGTGCACATATTCAAAGGTTCGACTATGGTTTAAACCCACTAAGATACAGAATGCCTTATACTGATATAACCGAAGAAGCTTTGCGCGGCTACTACAAATCGAATTTAATTGATGGAGACTCTGCTCATATTGTTATATATTACAAAAAAGGGGCAAGCACGATTAAATCAACCAGCTCATTCTATATAAGCCAAAATACCAATGAGTGGACTTTCTTTCAATTGCCAATAAACAAGAGTAAAGATGCAGATACCATAGCCATTGAATTTTGGCCAAGCACCATTGATACCCTAAGTGAAATTTGGATTGACAACTTAACTTTAGATCAGTTGGTTGATGTAAACAGCCCAGATTTGGCCAATGCATTAACCGTTTTTCCAAATCCAACAAGAAAACAAGTGCATTATACCATTGGGGGCAACTTCAAAACTTCTACCATAGTTTCTCTTGTAGATCTTTCTGGAAATACATTGGTTGAAAAAGTGCATGCACCAAATAACTTAATGGGCACACATCAACTTTCAGTTGAGAATTTACCTAGTGGTGTGTATGTTCTTAAACTTCAAACTGATAAAGGATTTACTAGTCAAAAACTGGTTATCGACTAAATAATATGTGAATTGGAAATAAAACCGCGTTCAGCTGAACGCGGTTTTTTATTTTTACACCCGAATTAGGAGAACGCACTTGAAAACAACCGCCCTACGTATGAGATTTGGCACCTATATTATGTTGTGTATACTGGGCGTAATGCATATTTCTGCTTCTAAACCTAAATCGGCAATGGAAGTTGAATCAGATTGTTTCGACTTCATTAATAAAGAGCGAACCAAAAAAGACCTTTCTGAACTTACATCTGTTCCCTATTTACAAGAATTAGCAAGAGAACACAGCACCAAAATGTCTCAATATATTAGGGGTTTTGGCCATAAAGGCTGGGACGAAAGGGCCGATCTAATATTTGAAAAAATTGAAGTAGAATTTGTTGCTGAAAATGTTGGATTTAACCAAGGCTACGACGATCCTGCTGAACATGTTGTAGAAGGCTGGATGAAAAGCCGCCAGCATAAAGAAAACATTCTTAACGAAGATTTTGACATTACTGGAATTGGCGTAGCTAAATCAACCGACGGGACTTATTATTTCACCCAGATTTTTGCCAGTTACTTAAGCGAGTAATATTTCACTTCTTAATCTTTGCTATTCCCTTCATTTACCTTATTTACCAAAGAGATTCCGGTAAAAATCCATCCAAGCATTAGCATAACACCACCAAACGGAGCCAAATACATTACCCAAGTATTTTCATTAATGATCTTAGTGTACATAGGGAAACAGAATAAAAACATTCCAGTTATTATCACATAAGAAGCAACGGCAATGAGCTTGCGTTTAGGGTTTCTTTTTAATTGAATGCCGGCCACCAAAAGCAATAGGGCGTGAATAATGTGATATTGAGAAGCCGTTTTATAAGCTTGCCATTGATCTGGATCTAAGTGTGGTTTTACCTGGTGTGCTCCTATTGCGCCAAGTCCAATGGCGGCGGCTCCTAAAATGCAAGCCACAATTATTAATTCTTTACCGTTCATCTAAATGCGTTATTCCTTGATAGATGCGCTGCACGGGCAAGCCCATTACATTGTAAAAACAGCCGCGAATATATTCCACCCCAATTAAACCTATCCATTCTTGAATTCCGTAAGCGCCAGCTTTGTCAAAAGGCTTATATTCATTCACATAATACGTAATCTCTTCTTGGCTTAGGTTTTTCATTTTTACCAAAGTTGATTCTATAAATGACAATTCAGCGCCAACAGTTCTTAAGCACGCACCAGTATGCACCCAGTGTTCTTTGCCCGAAAGTTCACTAAGCATGGTTAAAGCATGGTTTGCATTAGCTGGTTTTTCAAGAATTACACCATCAAGATCAACAACCGTATCGCTTGTAATGAGCAATTCGTTTTCGTAAAGCATAATGCTATCTGCTTTCAATTTGGCTAAATATGCTGCAACTTCCATGGGATTAAGGTTACTAGGATAAATCTCATCTGCATTAGCTGTTCTAATGGTAAATGAGAAACCCAATCGCTCTAAAAGTTCCTTTCTTCTTGGTGAAGCCGAGCCCAAAACCAATTGATTATTAAGTTTCATTTCCATTTCAAATTATGGCCAAAGAAATTACCCCGGCCAGCATGATCATTTTTAACCAGTTACTCAATTTATGCCATTCTTCTTTTTCATTGGCTCTTATAACCATGTTCATGCTTCTAATCACAATTGGAATCATTAAAAATAGCAAGTAGTAAATGGTTGTGCTGCTTAAATTCAAATCATCTAAAAAGGCTATGTGATAGGCCAAATAACTTAAACCCAACAGGGTAATAAAAAGGAAAGTGAGAATATTGGCTTTTACTACATTTCTTGGTAAAAGAATGGCCGCGGTTTTAAGACCGTATTTTTTATCACCATCAATGTCTTCAACGTCTTTACTCATTTCGCGTGCCATTGACATAAGAAAGGCAAATGCCATGTAAACTGAAATAATTGACCAACTGCCAATTATGGTAGCCAAAGGATAAATAGTAGCCGCTGTGCATAATGCAACAATAAAATTCCCTATAAAGGGCCACCCTTTCGCCCATTTGGCATAAAAAAACAGCGAAGATGCTACGATTGCCATGAATACCGTAAGAAACGGCCTTTGAAAATTAATACCTATTCCAAGTGCAGAAATAACAACATAAGAAACAATTCCCCATTTCTTAAAAAATGGAATGGTAAAAAGATTATTTCCAGGTCTATTCTCTTCATCAATTTTCTGGTCGTAATAATCGTTGATGATATAACCGCCAAACATTATGAGAACAACTCCCAAACCGTAAAGCAAAACTGTTAAATCAACGTTGGTTGAAACATTTCTGGCAGTTTTATTATACACTAGAAAAATGAAAACCGCTGTCATTAGCAAGTTTCCAAATCGTGTTGAAATGAGTAGTTGTTTAAACAAGCTTCTAATTTAAAAATTCCACTTGCTTTGAGCCCTAAGCACCATCTCAACAATTTCTCTCACAGCACCCCTACCGCCGTTTTCTTTGGTTACGTAATCTACAGCGGGTAGCACATCAACACAGGCATCTTTTGGGCAAACGCTTATTCCAGCTATTCGCAAACATTCCAAATCGGCTACATCATCGCCCATGTAAAGCACATCATCAGGTTGCAAACCTTCTTTTTCGCAAATTGATTTAAAGTCGTCTATCTTTTTACCAGAGCTCATCACCACATGATTCACGCCAAATCCTTCGAAACGCTTAATAGCACCTTGACTAAATCCTGCTGAAATAATGGCGGTTTTAAAACCCAGTGAGCAAATGGTTTTTAAAGCAAAACCATCTCTAACATACATGGTTCTTATCAACTCACCATCGGGCATTACGGTTACCGTGCCATCAGTAAAAATGCCATCCATGTCGAAAAAGAAGGCTTTTACATCTTTTAATCGTTCAACCAAGGGTTTATTGCTCATTAAATTCTGTCTTTATTATTTGCGTAAAAAGCTGGTATAGGTCTTTAAGGTTAGAACCATCTAATTGCTCTAAATGCTTTTTGATGGTTGAATAATCATTGCGTTTGGCAGGCCCTGTTTGCGCCTTCATTCCGCCTAAATCGAAATATTTGGCAACGGTTTCTCTAATTAACGGCTCTAAGCTGGCGTTTTCAATTCCATTTTGGTTTAAATATTTGCTCGCTTGGTGAAACAATTGATTGCCAAAATTATTAACCAAAACACCGGTTAAATGTAAGTTTCTTCGGTCTTCGCTATTCATTTCATGAGCACTGGCTCCCAATTTTTGTGCAAGCTCAATAAGTACTTTATTGGCATGCTCGCTACCACTTTCAGTATAAAAAGGAATTTGCGAAATGGGTAGCAACCTTCCTTTTGTTAATGTTTGAAATGGATACAACACACCACAATTTTCAAATCTTTTGAGTGCTTCAATAGACTTTGAGCCTGATGTGTGCAGAACAACCGATTTGGTATTGGCTATTCTATTCAAAGTGGATTCGATTCGTTCGTCGGGTTGACAAATTAGCACTACGTCTTCGGTAATCACGGCGTGGGCATTTTGTACATTAATGCCTTTAATTTCAACAGATTGACTAGTGTATATGGATTTTAATGGAAGACTGCAAGCCTTAAAATGTTCGGCCAATTGCCAGCCCACATTTCCATATCCTACAATTGCAATACTTTCCATAGGGCTAAGTTATTGCCTTATCGCCCATTCTTCTATAAACCGCCACAAACGATCCAATTACCATAATTATACAGCCCACCCACAGTATGTTTATAAATGGAAACTGAATGGCTTTCATGATGATGAAGGTTGGTGTTGGCTTCAAAAGCTTTCCAATGTCAACTGTTAAATCGCCAGTTTCGGTATCAATAAAGGAGAAGAACAATACCAAGTTTTCTTCAGGAATTTCAAATGGCGGCCTTATGAGCATGGTATCGGCAGCTATGATTACGGGTTTGGCTGTGTATTCTGCCGCTCCGCGCTGAAGGGTTATGGTTAATTCGGCAGCACTAATATCTAATCCAGCCTGTTTTAAAGCCTTCTGTTTGGGTGGTAATTCGCTGGCTGGCCCAAACCCAATTACTTCACATTTAAATCCTTTATAATTAAAGGTTGAGCCTTTTCTAACCTTAAAGGCTTGGTTGTATCTCAGCACTTTATCTTCGCCGTCGTTGGCATCTATAGACGTTACGTGAGTGTAAATGTCTCTATCAGCATAACGCTTGGTGCTTGGATTGGCTAAAAGCCCGCCCATTTGCGGATTTATCTGCCCATTGGGCGTTAAAGTAAACGCGTATTTATTCTCACCAGTTTCTTCATTAAACTCGTCATACCGAACCTTGAAATAATGGTCAGGCTCAACAATTGAATCGCCAACATAGGTTACTAAGTACTTGCCCATTAGTTTGGGTTCATTTAGTGGCAGATAAATATTGTTGCCGTTTTCTTCGTCAGAATATTCATCGCCATAATGAATACCTGTGTTGTTTTTTGATATGACTTCTTGTTTAGAAGTAGAAATTAAAGCACCTATAAGCAACAAGGCAAAACCAATATGAGCCAAAGATGCTCCTGAGAATTTCCACTTATTTACCTTTAAATATGGCCACAACAACATGGCATTAGCTGCCAATGAATAGGAACTTGCCCATAACAATATGATATAGTGCGCCTCATTAACCTTGGCACCAACCATACCTATTGCAGTTAAACCTGCGCTAATTAAAAAGGCAATTAGCAAGCTCTTGTAAAGCTTATTAGTATTGGTTTTTCTATATTTTGAAAACTGCGCAATTACTGTAAAAAGCACAATGATTATGACAAATGGAATCTGAAAACGGTGGTAGTGGCCAATAACATCATCAGGCGGAGCAAGTGTTCCATCTCCCCCACCAAAAAGGCCAATAAGCTTATTTATTACTGGAATAGAAGTGGTGAAAATGATTTGAAAGGCTGCAACTGCAAGTACCACAGATGCAATAAACATCCAGAGCTCTCTAGAGCTGTAATCGTCTTTATCTTTTGATTTTGGTAAGCTCTTCCACCTTAAAACGAGAACAATTGCTGTTAGGGCCACAAATGAGAACAAAAACGTTAGCAACTGAATCATTAGGCCATCGCCTGTAAATGAGTGAACTGACGTGTCGCCAAGAACTCCACTTCTAGTTAAATAGGTAGAGTATAGAATGAGAATAAAACCAAGGCTCAACCAAATAATGGTAGTTGCCAATGCCTTTCCTGTGTTTTTATAAACCACAAGCGTATGCAGGCCACCTACAATTATCATCCAAGGAACCAAAACGGCATTTTCTACAGGATCCCAGGCCCAGAAGCCACCAAATGAAAGGGCTTCGTATGCCCAAACACCGCCCATTAATATTCCTGCTCCTAGAATACCTACCGTGAAAATAGTCCATGGTAGCGCGGGTTTTACCCAGCTTTTGTAGTCGCCAGTTATTAAAGCCGCTATGGCCAATGCAAAAGGAAAAATGGTGGCTGCAAAACCTAAAAACAAAGTTGGTGGATGAATGACCATCCAATAGTTCTGCAACAAGGCATTTAGGCCATTTCCATCGTGTAGATGCTCTAAATAGTCTGGAGTAGAGAAAATAGGCGCAGTCATTTCTGAGCGCAGAAGCCTAAATGGATTCAACCCGAAAGTAAATTCTTCAGTTATTGGTATTCCAGCAATCATAGATGCCAGCATTACCTGCGCCAACATTATGACAATCATGGTCGGAGCTTCCCAATTTTTGGCCTTTAACATAAAAATAGCCGAAAGCACCACATGCCAAAACGACCAAAGTAAGAAGCTACCTTCTTGCCCTTCCCAAAAGCAAGAAATCATGTATCTAACTGGCAAAGCATTGCTTGAATGCCGCCATACGTAATAAAACTCGTAGTAGTGGTTTTGAATAATGTAAAACAGAACTGCCACAATGCCCAAAACTCCAACTGCATGTGTGGCAAAGGCTATTCTACCAATTTTTAGCCAGCTTTTATCTGTTGTACCCAGACGTTGGTGGTATGTTTCAAAGCTATAGGCAACTAAGGCTGCCAAAGCGCCAATAAACGACAGTATTACGAAGAAATAGCCAAAATTGCCTACTGCTAAATGCTCGTTTAAAAAGGTTACTTCTTGCATAAAATAGGCGGTTTACGCTATTTGTCGGCTGCTGCCATTTCGCCTTCTTTGTATTTAGAAGGGCATTTGGTTAATATTTCTTTGGCTTCGAAAGTCGAATCGCTAGTAGCATGGCCTTTTAAAACCAACTTGGTAGCCATATCGAAATCAGCTGGTTTGGCGTCTTTGTAAACCACTTTCATTTCGTAACCAACAGTATCGGTAAGGTAAAACGACATGAAGTTGGGATCCTTGGCAGGGTCATAATTAATCGACTTGGACTTGTTTACATGCCCCACAACATTAATGGGTTTGTTTAGAATGTCCTTTGCATCAGAAAAGGTTTTGTAGGTACCCGCATCTGCCAAAGTGGTGATAATTATTGAAACTGCTACGGCAACTACTATTATGGCAATTATTCCTCCCTGCTTCATTTCTTTGATTTCATTTGTTTTTCGAGCCTTGAAATCTTTCTGTCTTGCAAAACCAAATAACCTATTATACCGATAAAAATAATGGCCATTACGCCAACTACAACGTTAATTTTTCCGTTTTGCCGAAAGGTTTCGTCCCAGGTTACATCTTGCGCTTTGCCAAGCAATGAACTTAAGGCAAAAGCTAAAATTAAAAGTGGTTTTTTAGATCTCATTCAAATTGTTTTCAATCATTTTGAATCTATATCTCAAAGTAGAAAGCCAAACTCCAAGTAATATCCAACCAATTACTGCCGGATAAAACACCATTTGAAGTTGACTATCTACGTCTTCATTATTAAAACCTGGATTACCTTCTGCACCTGGATGCAAAGACTCTTGCATTCTTGGCAAAATGAAGATTAATGGAATAAGTGCCGCATAGGCAAATACATTGTAAACGGCACTCACCTTGGCTTTTGACTTGTCATCAGCTATTGACCCACGAAGAATGAAAAATGCCACATAAATTAACAAAGAAATGGCAGCATAAACCTGTTTTGGATCGTTGCTCCATGCGCTGTTCCAAGCGTATTTGGCCCACAACATTCCTGTAGTTAATCCCAACAGCCCAAACAACATGGCAACCGATGCCAAAGCAGTTGTCCATGCATCATACTTGGCTTTCTGGGTATTCAAGTAAAGAATTGCGGAGATTACAGAAAGTGTAAAAAGAAAGGTCATTGTGAACCACATGGGAACGTGGAAAAACAAATTCCTTATCGACTCCATTACATTTTTAACATGCGGAATTGGCATTAAAAGCCCACCAATAACCACATAAAGCAGAATGGCGACTGAGAGTATTTTCCACCAGGATTGTCTAAGCAAGGGTCTTTTTATTTAAACCGTGCAAATTTAGCCATTACGGCTACCCTGCAAGTATGATTTTTAACAGCCTAATCAATGCCGTTAAACATTCTGCTCCATCTTATTTTATTGAAAAACCCAGTTTCAAATTTTTCCCAAGAGAACCAAATGAATAAGGCTTTACCAACTATGTGTGTTTCAGGCACAAATCCCCACATTCTAGAATCTTCTGAATTGTGGCGGTTATCTCCCATCATAAAATAGTAGCCAAGTTTAAAGGTGTAACTATCTATTACTTTACCGTTCAATTTCACCACACCGTTTTCAAGTGTAAGATTTCCAGCTTCTTCATATTTGGTTATACAATGTTGGTACAAATAGAAATTTTTCTCGTTCATTT
>JAGQWA010000093.1 GCA_020437725.1 Bacteroidota bacterium
TGACTTACTACCCAAACAGAAATTGGGAAATTAAGGGAATTGTGGCTAATGGTTGGCAAAGAATACAACGGGTAGAAGGCAACTCAATGCTCTCTTATGGCACAGCTGTTACCTACCAAAACGAGCAAGAGTCTGGCTTTAACTGGAGCACTTTTGTAACTACCGAAGACCCTGACACTGCCAGAAGAATTCGGCTTTTCAATAACCTTTATGGTAAATGGAATAGAAAGTCGTGGCGCATTTTGGCTGGATTTGATCATGGTTTGCAACAAACCGAAATGGGCAGTAGTAATTGGCATTCTTGGTATGGAGCAACATTTATAGCGCAGAAGGAGATTAACCGCAACATAAAGTCAAATATGCGTTTGGAATATTACAACGATCCAAACGAAGTAATCGTGCAAGCCAACGGTCAAGGATTTGGTGTGTTTGGCCTTTCATTCGGTTTTGATTGTTTTCCGGAAGAAACCATTGCATTGCGGTTTGAAGCCAGGCATTTACTAGGTAACGAAGCCTATTTTGTTTCACACAAAGGAATTACCAACTCTAATTGGGTTATCACCAGCTCTTTGTCTTTTAAACTTTGGGGTCAGCTTTATTTGAATCAAGATTAGAAATGACCCTTCATCATCTTGCCATTCCCAATTATCGCTAGGTTGGCAGTATAGTACTTTACATATGGCATCCAAGGTGGTGAATCTAACGGCTTTGGCTTTTCCCTTTTTCAGGATAGACAATTTGCTATGGTAATCCCCACTTTTTCTGACAAAATCGTTTTTCATTAAATTTTCATTGAATTTTATTTTTCAAAGAAGAACGCTATTCATCACTATTGATTAATTGAACCATACGAACTGCTCATTTGTATTGAGTAAAATTGCCTGACATGCAAATTAAAATTCGCAAATACCGACCTGCCCAAGATTATACTCAGTTAAGAGCATTAATAGAATCAGAAGGCGAAGAATGGGCACAAAATCTTAGTATAAACTACCAAGAAGCTTTGAACCATTCAATAACCTATGTAGCTATTAGCAATGGAACAATTTGTGGTTATTCAAGATCGATGAACGATAATGGTCTGTTTGTTTGGGTAATAGACTTGTTAGTTCATAAAGAATCGCGTGGTAATTCAATTGGCAAAATGCTAATGGAATGCCTATTAGACGAGTTTCCAGGTAAAGATGTTTATGTAATGTCTGACGTTGATGAATACTACGAAAAACTTGAGTTCAAAAAAGAGGGATCAATATTTAAAGTAACTTATAATTAACCTACCCTGCTTCTAGGATTTAAGATAAATATAAGTTTCTTTAAATCTCTGTTTTGAATTTTCTGACGCCAATAAGAAAATAAGTATTTATATTCATACTTTATATGATTGACTAATTACTAGGAAACAAATATTTGAATAAAGAATTTTAATTCACTGCGCACATTCTCGCTCTACATGTTCTTCCCTATCAAATCCAACTCAATTATGCGTTTTTCTAGGTCGCAGCCAACCACTCTCACCTTAACTGGATCGCCTAGTTTGTAGGTTCTGCGTTTGTTGTGGCCAATAACTTGGTAGTTGAGCTCATCAAAATAATAGCTGTCGTCTATCATTTCGCTCAAGCGCAAACCGCCTTCGCATCTATTGGTTAATTCAACAAACATGGTACTGTCTGTAAGGCCAGAAATATGACCATCAAATTCATCGCCCACAAACTGTTGCATGTATTCAACTTGTTTGTATTTGGTAGAATCTCTTTCAGCCGATTCTGCTCCAATTTCTTGTGCGCTTGAATGTTTGCAATGCTCTTCTAATCGTTCAGCATCAACCTTGTCATTTCCATCTAAATATTGGGCCATTAATCTATGCACCATAACATCAGGATAGCGACGAATTGGCGACGTGAAATGCGTGTAGTTTTCAAACGCTAAACCATAATGACCAGCATTTTGAGTGGTGTACTTGGCCTTTGCCATTGAACGTATGGCTAAGATAGAAAGCATGTTATACTCTGGCTTGTCTTTGGCACCGGCAAGCAACTTGTTTATCTCCTTTGATGCATCTTTTACATTGTGTAAATCAACATTATGACCAAAACGAGCGGCCATCATTTGCAAACCTGTTAGCTTGGCTTCGTCAGGTTGGTCGTGCACACGGTAAACAAATGGCGGATTTTTCTTACTCGTTACTTTTTGTTTGAAATGTGTAGCTACTTCTCTATTGGCAAGCAACATAAACTCTTCAATAAGCTTGTGAGCATCTTTACTCACTTTCATCACAATGTCAATGGGTTTACCAGCATCATCAAGCTTAAAGCGCATTTCTTCTCGCTCAAAACTGATGGCACCATTTTTATAGCGCTTATCTCTTAGTTTCTTGGCTATGCCGTTTAGCACATTTATTTCTTCTTGTAAATCGCCTTCTTTGGTTTCAATTCGTTCTTGTGCTTCTTCGTAAGTAAACCTTCGGTCTGAATGAATTACTGTCCTACCAAACCAGCGGTCTTTTACCGTTCCATTGGTATTAATATGGAAAACGGCTGAGTAACAAAGCTTGGTTTCGTTAGGTCTAAGCGAACAAAGCCCGTTAGAAAGTCTTTCTGGTAACATTGGAATTACCCTATCTACCAAATAAACTGATGTAGCTCGGTGCTGTGCTTCTTTATCAATTACTGAATCTGGGCGCACGTAGTGGCTTACATCAGCAATGTGAACGCCCACTTCATACAAACCTTCTTCTTCAAGTTGATTAAACGAAATGGCGTCGTCAAAATCTTTGGCATCCCATGGGTCAATTGTAAACGTAAGGATGTTTCTAAAATCGCGTCGCTTGCTAATTTCTCGTTCAGATATGTCTTCAGGAATATTTTCGGCTGCAGTTTCTACTTTTTCTGGGAATTGAAGTGGCAAATTATGCTCAAGAATAATTGAGCTCATTTCGGTTTCGTGTTCGCCAGGACGGCCCAAAACGCCTAGCACTTCGCCTACTGGATTTTTATCGGTTTCGCTGTAACCAATAAGTCGCACCAATGCCTTATCGCCTTGTTTGGCATTACCCACTTTAGAAAGTGGAATGAAGAAGTCAACGTCAATTTTGCGATTATCAGGAACACCAAATGCAAACTTTTCGCTCATCTGCATGGTGCAAACAAACTGGGTTCTTCCGCGTTCAACTATTTCAACTATTTCGCCTTCAGGTCTTTTTC
The DNA here is from genome assembly GCA_020437725.1 of Bacteroidota bacterium. Taxonomy (GTDB): domain Bacteria; phylum Bacteroidota; class Bacteroidia; order CAILMK01; family JACPUW01; genus JAGQWA01. The sequence goes on from JAGQWA010000093.1 coordinate 3,201, forward strand.
CTTCAATGGCTTTGATCACCCTAACCTTTACTTTATCGCCATCAAGCGCATTACGCATATACTTGCTTGGCACAAAAACATCTTGGTCAAAACGATCATTAATGATAAAGCCCGAGCCGTTTCTGGTGGTATCTAACACACCTACCACATGGTTTTTATCTTCAACCACTGCTCTGCTTGCTTGCGGTGCTTCATTGCTGGTGTACTGAACCCTTGCCGTTCCTACCATTTCAAGCACTTTTTCGTGCACCAACTGGCCTACAGCATTTTCTAAGTGCATTACGTGCGAAGCAGAAGTTAGTTTAAGTTGCTTGCGCAGCTGCTTAAAATTAAAAGGTGTATTGGGTTGGGTTTTTAAGAAAGTAAGAAGGTCTTTTCTTATTCTGTTTTTGGCCTTTTTAGGGCCTGATTTTTTATTACTCACTATCTAATTTGTCTTTCTTTTTAAATAATTCTTTTACGGAATTGAATTCTCTTCTAAAGAACACCCCTATTCCATAAGTTTTTGTGTCTTGCGCTATTAAGGGGTTTTGCGATTGTCTATTAAATATTTTGAAACGAAGCGAACCATCTTTATTGGCTTTATAGCTCACTTCTGTATTGGGTCTATAATTGTTTGCAAATTCATAGGCATAATTAACCTGCACTCTATCATTGAAAAAGCTGTACGAAAGAGCCAGTTCAATTTCATTCTGCGAAAGTACTATCCTTTCGTTACCTGCAAATGTTTCGCTTTCAGTAGAATACGTAAAATTAACAGAAAGGTCATCATCAAGCGATGATAGCCAATTGGTAAGTTGGTTAGAAACAAAGTCGCCCAAACTGGCTTCGTAACCTGACCCAAATGCGTTGCCAACATTGCCAGTTCCGCCAGTATAAACGGGCATAAAACGGTTTAGCACCAACAAGCTTACCACTTGCTTGTCTATTTCATCTTGAGATAAATTTAGCTGATCTAGCTCTCGTCTTAACAAACCAACTGCCGATGAGCCATCGTCAATAATATCGAAACTGAGTTTAATTTCAGGTTTTAGTAATGAACCTTTTAAACTGGCTCTTGCCTGAACGGGAACAGGTGCGTTAAAACTATTATCTACCTTATCAAGTGCGGTTAATAGCATGGTAGCGTTTGCTTTAAGTTCATAATAAGCGCTAATGTCAATTAAGGCATCAATGGGGTCGCCTACCCAACTAATACGGCTGCCCTGCTTCACTTTAAATCGTTTGTTTATCAAGTCGAAGGCCGTAAAAAGGTAGTTTCCTTGTTCTATTATATAATCGCCATACATTTCGAAATCGCCACCGGGGGTTAAAATCAAGTTTAAGTTGCCATTTCCTGTGGCTTTAATAACATCGCCCAGTTGCTCATCAAAAATGAGCTGCACTTCAGCCACATCAGTAACTTGAATTTTCATGTCCATAGAAAAGTCGTCTTCGCTTTCTAATTCTTGTTCTTTCTTTTCTTCGTTGTGTGTTACAAAATGAATAAAGCTTTGCTGAGCGTAGCCTTCATCATCTTCAATTGGCAGAAAGAGTTTGGTGCCCGGCTCAGTTTTAAGGTCTAATTGCATTTTGGTGCTCAACAACGGACCAGTAAACTTGCTATTGCCGGTAACGTAAGCTGTACCATAATAAAGTTCATCAAAATCGGCGGTTGTATTCAATACCTGAAATTGATCTGAAACCAAATCAACATTCAAGTTAAATGCGCTAAATGCCTTATGGTCAACAAAGCCATTTAAGGTTGAAAAATGGCCATCAACATCTTCTATTAGGGCATTTTTAATTTCAATTTTTTCGCTGTTGAATGGAAACTTATGGTTGATTTTATAACGGGTATTCAAATAATCAACCGTAAGTGCAGCTGTATCTAGTTGAACAAAACCATTAATTTTTGGGTCAGTTGTTTTGCCTGAAATTCTGGCTTCGCCGGTTACCGTTCCTTCTATGTTATGCATTACGCCAGAAAGCAATGTATCGAACATGGAAATTGGCACTTTATTTAGTTCAACTTTGGCAGTAAGGTCTTTAGACTCATCATACCTAATTCCACCAAAAGCATTTAATATTAGGGTTGAATCTTTTCCTTTCAGTTCAGAATAAAATGAAAGAAGCTGGCCACCATCATCATAAGTGCTTTTAAGAATGGCGTGGTCTAAATTCATCTCCTTAAAATCGATACTATCAACACTTAAATCTGCTTCAAAAACAGCAAAACCGCTTTCATTGTGGGCATATATGTTGCCTTTTATAAGGCCTGATAAACTTTCGAAATATGAACCTAAATATCCTTTAAAATGCGACAATTTCATGTCGTTAATATCGGTTCTAAGTGCATAATGGCCGTTTATGCTGGCACCACCATTCACATATATATGTTGGGTAGCATCAAACAAACTCAAGTTGTTGAAAGTAAAGGAATCTGTCCCAATCCAAGCATTGTTTTTACCTGACAAGTAGTATTTACTACCCTTAAGTTGAATTAGCGAAGAGTCTATAACTATGGCATTTGAATCTTTGGCTTCTATGTCTAAACGAAGGTTTAGATTTACGTCAGCAAAATCATTTAAAACTGATGCCTTTTGATTTAAAACCAATTGATTTGAATCATTATGAAAGTCGAGATTTATGCGGTGCACAAGACTATCTGCTTCTGCTTCAAGCTCTTTCATCTCTGCATGACCATATAATGTGTCGGCATTTTTAAAAATGGAAACCACATTTTGGTGAAACTTCAAATCGCCATAAACCAGTTTATCAGAGCTTAAGTCAAATTCAAATAGCTGTTTTGGCGAGTTGATTAACCCTTTTATTTTGGTTCCGTTTTCTATTTCAACATCATTTCTCCAGAGTCTTAAAACAGGCTCTAGATTATAAACGGTAAATGCATATTTCACAAAGGCTGGTTCGTTATCATACTCACTCTTAAACTTTTGCTGATTTACTAATTGGCTGGCTTCTCTTAAAAGTAAATCGGGTAATTCTTGCAATAAAGTAGTGGTTTGCAGGTAGCCAGAAACCAAGTCAGATTTTAAATTCCAGTGTTTAACACTGTCTTTCATAACCGCGGTTAAACTAGCTTGGCTTAAGTTGTATGTTTTATCGTTGAATTTTAAATGCGCCTTTTGGGCTTTAAACGAACCCACTACATTCTCAACATTTGATGCGCTTGCTTCAATCACAAAATCGCCAGTAAGTTGCACGGTGTCTTTTACCAGATTTAATGCGTACAAATTGGCTTGAGCAATAGAAGTGTTAAAGTTGAATTTTGGCTTATCTAATTGCATGTCAACCTTACCCTTAAAAGTTAGCTCAAGATTGGGGTCGTTTGCTATAAGTTCACCATTGAAAAACCGGTTTTTGGTAACTCCATCAATAGCCATGTTGGTGTATCTATAACCGTTTAAATCAATATACGCCACGTTGGCTTTTAGTACATTATCTACACTTTCAAGGGTAAGGCCTTTTCCATTAAGTTCTGATGTTAAATCTACCTTGCCAATAAGTGGTTCATTTAACAACTGGCCAAGGTTAAAATGGTGAAGATCTAAATTACCAGAGTAAGAGCTATTGGCATCAACAGAGTCTAAATGCAGACGCAAATCTGAGTCAACCTTTCCCATTGCAGTATTAAAATGGGCATACGATACAAAGTCTGAGAATGCACCAGTAAACTGCCCATTGCCCGAAACAACTCCCAAATCGTAAATTTGGCTTGGCAGCTTAACATCAGTAAAAAGATGGTCAATAGCCCGGGCACTGAGTTTTGATTGGCTTATTTTCAAGTCCATAAAAATCTCATCAGCACCTTCTGCGGCATTACTCATGCGCATATCTCCTGTCAGGTACTCGCCATTTTTCAAGTCTAACTGCAAATCGTTCACCCAAAAACCGCTGATAGTTCCTTTCATTGAACCACTTACTTCTGCCCCGTTTTTAAACATTTCGAGCCCTGACGAAAAGTACTGTAAATCTTTAAACTGAACCGTGGCTTTCCTTAAGGGAGCGTTTATTGAAACTTGGTCAACATAATCAGAATAGGTATCCCAATTTTCAAAACTTTGCTGATAGTCTAACTCAGCTAAAGTGCCGTTAGGTGTTGAAATTGCCACCTCATTAAAATTGAAATACGAATCGGCCAAATCAACCTTTGTAGTCAACTTATTTAGTTTAAAACCAGACCTTTCTTGGCATTTCAAAAAAGCCACATCAAAATGCAAAGCAGAATCTTGATAAAGAGAATCTATTCTTGAATTAATGTCTCTTACCACAAGGTGGTTGTAGTCTATTTGTTGCTTGTTTGCAATAGGTTCTCTGTCGTAATAATGGTATTGAAAATCGCCTTCATCTAGAATGATGGTTTCAACCAAAAACGATTTTATTGGCGATTCTGCATCGGATTTTGACTGAGATTTTAGAGCATACATGTAGTTGAACTTCTCATCGCCCTTGTATTTGGCAAGGTTTACATGAAAGTTGCTTAGAACAGCTTCTTTAATAATCAAATTAGAATCGAGTAGTGGTTTGCCGCGCAATTCGGTTTTTAAAGTTTGCGCCGACAGCAGAACACTGTCTTTATGATCGTAAACTACCAAATTTGAAATGTGCAGCTTTAATGGCCATTCTAACTTTACAAGACCTATTTCTACCCTTTCGAACAAATATTTATTGCCTAGGTTGGTGAGTTTTTTGGTGAGCCATTTTTGGCCAGATTCGGTTGACGATAAATAAAAAAAACCGGTGCCCAACAACAATACTATGGCCAATAAGCTAAGCCATAGCCAGCGCCAAAATTTGCGCCGCTTGGGTTTCGATTTTTTCTCACTTTTGTCCATTCAAATTTTCGAGCTACAAAGTAACGTAAAAGCTTATGGGCATAATCCTGGCCATTGAATCTTCTTGTGATGATACCAGTGCTTCGGTGTTGATAGATGGCAAAGTATGTTCCAACGTAATTTCTAGCCAACCCATACATAGCCTTCATGGTGGTGTGGTGCCAGAATTGGCAAGCCGCGATCACCAGAAAAACATAATGGTAGTAGTAAACCAAGCTTTAGCCCAAGCCAATGTTGAAGTGCATAACCTTAGCGCAGTTGCTTTTACGCGTGGTCCTGGCTTATTAGGCTCATTGTTGGTGGGTATTTCTTTCGCTAAAGGTTTGGCTTTGAGTTTGAAAATTCCGCTTATTGAAGTTGACCATCTGCAAGCCCACATGCTGGCACATTTTATTGATGAGCCCAAACCTGCATTTCCTTTTTTATGCTTGTTAGTGTCGGGTGGGCACACTCAAATTGTAGAATTAACTGGCCACCAAAGTCAGAAATTGCTTGGCAAAACCATTGATGATGCAGCCGGCGAAGCTTTCGATAAAGGCGCTAAAATTTTAGGCCTTCCTTATCCGGGTGGGCCCATTATTGATAAGTTGGCCAAAGAAGGTGACCCGCATAGGTTCAAGTTCAACTTTCCGCAGGTGGAAGGCTATGGTTACAGTTTTAGTGGATTGAAAACTGCGCTTCTTTATTTTTTAAGAGATGAGTTGAAGACTAATCAAGAGTTCATTCAGAAAAACCTAAACGACTTATGTGCATCATGGCAATATACCATTGTAGAATACCTGATGCAGAAATTTGAAAGAGCCATTATTGACTCTGGTGCCAAACATGCAGGAATTGCCGGTGGTGTAGCAGCCAATTCTTACTTGCGTTCAAGACTTTTCGAACTAAGCCAAAAACTGGGGATTGAAGTCTATATCCCCAAATTTGAATACTGCCTTGACAATGCGGCCATGATTGCCCAAGCGGCTTGGTACAAGTTTGAAAACAAAGAATTTGTAGGGTTAGATGCGGTTCCTTTTACGAGGCAGTGATTTTAGTTGTGAGTGTTGAGTCTTGAGTTTTGAGTGTTGAGTGTTGAGTAGCTCAAATTTTAAATGTTGAATGTTTAATGTTGAATTTCACTCTGTGGTTAGGGTCATTTCGCGATTGTGAGAAATCTGAAGACATTCAAGCAACCATTAGTTTAAAGTAAATGAAGTTTCTTGTCTCTAGTTTCTAGTCTAAAGTCTGATTTGGTCTAAAGTCAAAAGTCCAAAGTCCAAAGTCTTGGAATTGAAAACTTCCTGCTCAAACACACATTATGAGACACTACCTATCGTCTGCGTAACATTGGTAGCAAAAGGCAGTGGTCTGTGGCCTGTCGACTGTCGACTATTGATGGAGACGCCTTCCTGCCTCTACGTAAAAATAATAAAAAAGGCCGTGAACCGTGAACAGTGATCTGTGAACGGTGATCCGTGAACCGTGAACCGTGATCCGTGATCCGTGAACTGTTAACCGTGAACTACCAAAAGCATTACCACTTCAAAAACGCCATTTATAAAGGCTTAATTCTTTATTTCGCGCTTGGTGAGTTTTAGTGTAACCATATTAGGTAGTAGTTCGGCCGTTCCAACAAAAGACCGGAACCAAACCTGTCAACTGTTAACACATTCTGATTGTGATTATTTGATTGATGCCGGAGAAGGTGTGCAAAAGCAATTGCTTATTAATAAAGCACGTTGGTCTAAGCTAAGGGCGGTGTTTATTAGTCATCTTCACCCTGATCATTATATAGGGTTAATAGGGCTTGTTTGCAGCCTTGGTTTACGTGGTAGAACCAATAAATTGGTAGTTGTGGCACCATTGGGGTTAGAAGAAATTATCAATATTCAACTTAAAAATGGTGATGTGCATTTGGGTTTTGAATTGGAATTTATAACAACCAATGCTGATTCTGAATTGATATACAGCGACCAAAAAATCTCGGTTTCAACAGTTAAATTAATTCATAGAATAGAGTGCTACGGCTATGTTTTTACCGAACTGCCCAAACCCAG
>JAGQWA010000094.1 GCA_020437725.1 Bacteroidota bacterium
TTGTGTTTGTCAATAATACGAAATTCAATTGCTTGTTTAACAATGATTTGGCACAAAAAAAGCCGCTCAAATTTGAGCGGCTTTTAAAGATATATAGTAAGACTCTACTTAATTTTTCACCATCATTTCGGTAGCAAGAACACCAAGGTTGTTTTCAACTCTAATGGTGTAAATACCAGCTTCGAGAGCTGAAGTATTAATTGAAATTTGGTTGTTACCCGCTGCAAAATCTTGAGCAGTTGTGTTGGCTACAATTTGTCCAAGAGCATTGTAAACGTTTACTTTAATGCTTTCAGCACTTTCTAATTTGAAAGCCACAGTAGCCGACTCATTTACCGGGTTAGGGTAAAGAGAAATGCTGTTAACCACAGGGTGAACAATGCTCATTGGGTCTGAGCTGAAACCAATTTCATCTAACCAAAATGAATTACCACTTGAACCTGGGGTAACGCTCATTTTAACAATTACTTCTTTGTCAGAATAATCGGCAAGTGAAACGGTTTCCCATTGAAAATCTCTGTATCCGGGAACATAAATTTTGTTAGGATCACTAGGGTAACCAGTAGATTTTGTAGGGGTCATTGAATGAACATTGGTCCAGTTTTCACCGCAATCATCAGAAATTTCAATATCAACTGTTGGATTTGTTCCATTGAATAAACCATCGCAAAAAGCCCAGAAATAGCTAAGGCCTGGGGTGCTTACTTTGCTAAGGTCCATTTTACCCATATACATGTGTATTGGTTGGCCAGCAACATTGTTGCTAGAGTGAATATAGAATAACATGGCGCCTTTGCTCAAGTTTGCTCCATTAGGGAAACTTGCATCATAATACATTTGGTAGCGTGCGTTCTTTGAATCGTCTATACCAAAATTTGCTGGTAAGGCATTTTCAAAACTGGCTTTGTAGCCACCTTGAATGGCATCATCTTTCATAGAAAAACCCTTAACGGCGAAAGAACTTGAGTTTTCAGGTTCAGTGTCTAGTAATGTTCCACCATTAATATTGGTTGGTGCAGAATATGTAATATCATAACTACCGCCATTTAGGCTTACTTCATCCCATACTATATCAGTTGATTCTCCTTTTTTAAGCGTGCCTTCAAAAGATTTGGTTGTTTCTTTTCCGTTTAAAGTAGCTGTAATGTCGAAAGATGTAATGTCATTATCGAACTCATTAGTAATGGTTAGTTTAGGAGTAACTGTAGTAGCGCAAAGGTTTGAAGATGCAGATCCTGTAGCCTCAACAGAAAGGTCGGTTTTCTTGTCAGCTGGTATTTCTACTTTTTGGCTAACGCCAGTTAAGATTTCTTGTTTGTCTTCTGCTACAAATGCCGCAACTTCAAGGTTGTGCATTAGCAATTCAACATCATTAATGTTTTCAGGAATGTCGTAAGTATAGGTCTTTGTAAAGAAGCTGCCAGCAGTAGTGGTTGAAATGGTTTCGCCCCATTGGCCTGTTACCAATTCTCTAAGCATATGTTGGTGGTTATATCTTCCATCAGGTAAAATGGCTTCTGGGTAATAGCTAGAACCGCCTGTTTGCGGGCCAGGAACATTGTTTTGAAGAATGGCAATGTTTAGTTTATTGGTGCTATTTTTAGAGTTGCCTGTATAGTAAACTTCTGCAATTATTTCAAGTTTTCTATTGTCTATGTCTAACGTAGTTTGAATAGCCACATTAACAGGAGAGCTTAATTTTAGAACGTCGGCACCTGTTGTAGCCCAAGTACCTCGGCTTTGTGCAGTTCCGCCATTTTGGCTTTCTGCAAAAAGCCGGCGGTTGACCGTACCTGCCGGATAGCCTGATAAATCAGATTGCTGGGCTATTGCATCTCCATACTTAGTGGTAAAGTCTGGTTCTTCGTCGGTTTTTTTAGTAGCATAACCGCCAGTATGAATGTTTATTAATACCACATCGCCAGGGTTGGCGTCTTTAAATTCATTTGCTTTTTTGTGGCCATCAGGGCAAAAAGTGCAACGAATTCCGGTAAATTCTTCTAGAACTACATTTCTGTTTTCAGCTGTAGTGCTCACAAAGGTTTGCGACATGGCATATGAGCCAATGCCAACAAATGATAATAAAAAGTAGAGTTTTTTCATTGAGCCTAAATTTTTCACAAGCAATGTTAAGTCTTTACTATTAAAAAAGCATTGAGTTAAAGCTTTTTGAGAATTGTTTAGTAAAAGCTTTTCGTTCATCAACAAAAAAGCCCGTTCGCCATGTAGCAAACGGGCTTTTTCCTATTATAAATATTTTACTACAAGTGAATCACTTCATCATAAGCGGCTGCGGTTGCTTCCATTACGGCTTCGCTCATGGTAGGGTGTGGGTGCACTGCTTTCAGAATTTCATGCCCTGTTGTTTCTAGTTTTCTTGCAACAACTGCTTCGGCAATCATTTCAGTTACATTGTAACCTATCATGTGGCAACCAAGCCACTCGCCATACTTGGCATCAAAAATAACTTTTACAAAACCTTCTGAATGACCAGCTGCTTTGGCTTTACCAGATGCAGAGAAAGGGAATTTACCCACTTTAATATCATAGCCTGCTTCTTTGGCTTGTTCTTCTGTTAAACCTACAGATGCAATTTCTGGGCTGCAATAGGTACAACCAGGAATATTGCCATAATCAAGCGGTTCTGGATTATGGCCGGCAATTTTTTCTACTGCAATTATGCCTTCTGCCGAAGCCACGTGAGCCAATGCAGGGCCATGAACAACATCGCCAATGGCATAAACACCTGGCACATTGGTTTGGTAATAATCGTCAACTACAATTTTGTCTCTGTCAACTTTAATGCCCAACGTTTCAAGACCAATGTTTTCTATATTGGTTTTAATACCAACAGCGCTAAGCACCACATCGCATTCAATAGTTTCTTCGCCTTTGCTGGTTTTTAAGTTCACCTTGCAGCCTTTGCCTTTGGTGTCAACTCCAGTAACTTCTGTAGAGGTCATTACCTTCATGCCACTCTTTTTGAAGTTTTTGGTAAGTTCTTTTGAAACGTCGGCATCTTCATTCGGAACAATTCTAGGAAGATACTCCACCAAAGTAACATCAACGCCAAGAGCATTGTAGAAATAAGCAAACTCGCAACCAATGGCACCAGTTCCCATTACCACCATAGATTTTGGCATTTTCTCCAAACTCATGGCCTTGCGGTATTCAATTACCTTTTTGCCGTCAACTTTAATATGAGGAAGTTCTCTTGCTCTGGCTCCTGTTGCAATCATAATATTGGTTGCTTCAACTATTTGAGCCTTTCCGTTGGCATCTGTTACTTCAATTTTCTTTGGGCTAATTAATTTTCCGTTACCAAGAATAACGTCAATCTTGTTCTTCTTCATTAAGAACTCAATTCCTTTACTCATGCCATTGGCTACGTTTCTTGAGCGATTTATTACCGCGTCAAAATCAGCAGAGGCATCTTTAACAGTAATTCCAAAATCTTGAGCATGGTTTAAATAGCTATAAACCTGAGCTGATTTTAAAAGTGCTTTTGTTGGAATACATCCCCAGTTAAGGCAAATACCGCCTAAAGATTCGCGTTCAACAATGGCAGTTTTTAGACCTAACTGCGAAGCTCTAATTGCAGCAACGTAACCGCCAGGACCACTACCAACAACTATTAAATCGTATGACATGTGTTTGTTTTAATTCTTGTAAAAAAAATCGAGTGCAAAAGTAAATGAACCAACAAAGAATAAGTGGGCTTTGTTTAGCTTTTGCCATTATAAGCGTTCATGGTATTGGTTAATCCAGATAAAACAAATGACTTACTCATTTCTGCGGCCATTTCTATTTTGGGTTGCAGGGAGCTTAACTCAGCTAAACTCCAAGGAGAAAGTACATAGTTTACCTGCTGACCTTTTGAGAACTCACTACCAATTCCGAACCTAAGGCGGGCATATTGTTGGGTGTTGAGCAAAGTTTGTATGTTCTTTAAACCATTATGGCCACCATCAGAACCTTTGCCTTTTAGCCTTAATTTGCCTTCGGGCAGGGCCAAATCGTCTGTTATTACAAGTAAATTTTCTAAAGGAATTTTTTCTTGCTGCAGCCAATACCTAACTGCTTGCCCGCTTAAGTTCATGTAGGTGTTGGGTTTTAGCAGTATAACCTGCTTGTTTTTAAACCTACCAGTTGCAACATCGCCATAACGTTGGCCCTTAAAAACAAAACTGGACGCTCCAGCAAGAGCGTCCAGTATGATAAAACCTATATTGTGTTTTGTGAGCTCGTATTCTTGGCCAATATTGCCTAACCCTACGAGTAAATACTTCATAATAATTAACCCTTAGAAGCGGCGCTTTTAAGAGCTCTAGGAATTTCGATAGTTGCAATTGGAAGTGCAGCAGGGTTCAAAATTTCAATTCCTTCTAGCTTTACTTCTCTAACTTTTATTGATTTTCCAAGGTCTAAATGAGTAATGTTTACTTCAATTGCTTCAGGAAGGTCTTTCAACATTCCTTTTACTTTTAACCTTCTCATTGATGCAGCTAGTTTACCACCTACAGCCACACCTTTAGATTTACCAACAAATTTTATTGGCAATTCACATTTAATTGGTTTGTCTTCTGACACTTCAAGAAAGTCAACATGAGTTACTTCATCACTTAATGAATTAAATTGACGTTCTTGAACTATGGCTTTATAATTTTCGCCTTCAACATCAATATTTACCAAATAAGTTTCTGGAGTAAAAATGATGTCGTTAAAATCATTTATAAAAGAGTAGAAATTAACATTTCCGTCTTTTCTTGTAATAGTGCATGGAATTAAACCCTTGGTTCTGAGTCTATAAGATGGTCCTTTTCCGAACTCTTCTCTCTTCTTTCCTAGTAATTTTGCTTCTTTCATGAAGGGCGTTTTTCAAAACGAGCCGCAAACTTAGAATTTTATTATGAACTAAGTATGCAAAATCTTAATCTTCAATATCAAATAGTGAACTAATAGACTGGTGTTCATAAACATTGTGTATTGCACCGGCAAAAAGTTTAGCAATGCTCATTCTTCTTATTTTAGAAGATTCTCTAACGGCAGGTAGTGTGTTGCAAACAACCAACTCTTCTAACTGCGACTTTTCTATTTTTTCTATAGCATTACCACTAAGTACGGGGTGGGTACAAAATGCTCTTACAGATTTAGCTCCTTTTTGTTTCATCATTTCGGCAGCTTTGCAAATAGTGCCGCCAGTGTCAATCATGTCGTCAACAATAAAAACATCGCGGCCATCAACGTCGCCAATTAGTGCCATCTCTTCTATTTGGTTGGCTCTTTTTCTGTATTTATCGCAAATAACCAGGTCAGCTTCTAAAAACGATGCGAAATAGCGTGCCCTTTTAGAACCACCCATATCTGGCGCTGCAACTACTGGGTGTTCTAGATTTAAGCTTTTCATGTAAGGAATAAATATGGTAGATGCGTCTAGGTGATCTACTGGAATATCGAAAAAGCCTTGAATTTGAGGAGCGTGTAAATCCATTGTCATAATTCTACTTGCTCCGGCAGCGGTTAGCAAGTTGGCAATCATTTTTGAAGAAATGGGTACACGGGGCTTGTCTTTTCTGTCTTGGCGAGCAAAACCAAAATAAGGCATAACTGCTGTAATATAGTGCGCAGAAGCTCTTTTGGCAGCATCTATTGTTAATAGCAATTCAAAAAGATTATCGCTTGGCGGCGGGGTTGATTGTATAATGAAAACGTCGCAGCCGCGAACCGATTCTTGTATTTCTGGCTGAAACTCACCGTCGCTAAAGCGATTGTAGGCAATGTCGCCTAAGTTTTGACCAAAATGTTCTGCAATTTCTGTTGAAAGATATTGTGTGGCTTCGCCCGAGAAAAGTTTAGCCGGATTGAATCTAGATGGCATGAAAAGCTTTTTGAACCTGCTAAAAGGAAGTTGGCCCACTAGGGCTCGAACCTAGACTCTTCTGAACCAAAATCAGACGTGTTGCCAGTTACACCATGGGCCAATCGGTGTGCAAATGTAAGCGGACTTTAATATTGCCAAAATTTTTCAATGAAATATTTTTTATGCTTCAAAATGCCTGAGTTTTTGGAAAAGATAAACCATCATTTTTTTACTTATACGGCATCTTTGCAACCTATTGAATTCCAAATTTTTGCATGAAACACTTTGTAATATTTATAACTTTAGTTGCTGTTTTGGCTGGTTGCGATAAAAAGCAAAAACACGTAAATAATTCTTCAGAATTTGAAAAAATAGACGGTATAAATGCAAAAACCCAACGTGTTTTGGTTTACAACCCAGCCATAGTAGAAGGTAGAGTTGATTCTATGAAAATGGTGGTTGAACTGCTTGAGAAGGCCAACATTAATAATATGAGTGATAAACCTGAGTTGCTATCAGCCTATAATTTATACAAATCTTCTTTGCTAATTTTTGAGGAATATGTTTTAAGCCACGATGCAATAATGTTTAACTCACAGCAATATGAAGCAGAAATAAGGGCATTTCAAGAACAAGAAAATGTAAGCCAAAAAGAAATAGAAGATTTAACCTTAAAGGTTCATCAGAACTATAGAAATGCCACTGAGCTAATGAGCAAATATCTTGGCGTGGTAAGGCAGTATTATCGCAAAAAAGAACTGGTAGAAAGGTTATATTTAAACCTGCAAAATCTAAGCTGAATTATTATTGGCTGCGCGGCTAAAACTGTATTTTCGCCAGCTCAAATCTCGCAAGAATGGATGAAGAATTAGAAATGGTACTTCTTGAATGCCAAGAAGCCATGGATCAATCAATTGAACATTATGTAAGTGCATTGCAAAAAATTAGAGCTGGAAAAGCATCGCCAGCCATGGTGCAAGGTGTTATGGTTGAAGCATATGGCGCCCAATCTCAATTAAACACCGTTGCAAGCATTACCGCTTCAGACGCCAGAACCATTACCATTCAACCTTTCGATAAATCGGTTATTGGCCATATAGAAAAAGCAATAATTAATAGCAACCTTGGGTTTAATCCAATGAACGATGGTTCGGTTATAAGAATTAATATTCCACCATTAACAGAAGAAAGAAGGCGAGACCTTGTTAAACAGGTAAAAAATGAACTAGAAAACGCTAAAATAGGCGTTAGAAACGCAAGGAGAGATGCCAACGAAGCCATTAAAAAGCTAGTAAAAGATGGCCTATCAGAAGATTTAGGTAAAGATGGCGAAGCCCAAATTCAAGAACAAACCAATAAGGCAACTAACAAACTCGAAAGTTTAACTCAAACAAAAGAGTCTGAAATAATGACCGTTTAAAATTATTAGCATTGGACAAGCAAAAACTACAAAACCTTGCTACTCAGGTTAGAAGAGATATTTTGAGAATGACCAATGGCGCAAGCAGCGGTCACCCAGGTGGTTCGCTAGGCTGTGCCGATTTACTAACCTATCTCTTTTTTGAAAAAATGAGTCATAAGCCATCTAACTTTAGCATGGATGGTATTGGAGAAGATTTATTCTTCCTGTCGAACGGCCATATTTCACCTGTACTTTATAGTGTAATGGCCCGAAGTGGATATTTTCCGGTTGAAGAAATGGCTACATTTAGACAAATAGGATCGCGTTTGCAAGGTCATCCTGCCACTTTAGAAAAATTGCCTGGGGTGCGCATTGCAACTGGTTCTTTGGGTCAAGGTTTAAGTGTAGCAATTGGTGCTGCACTTGCCAAAAAAGCTAACGGTGATGTTAAAACCATTTTCACACTTCAAGGCGATGGGGAATTGCAAGAAGGCCAAAATTGGGAGGCCTTTATGTTCGCCGCTCACCATAAGGTTGACAATCTAATTGCCACCATAGATTACAATAGCAAGCAAATTGATGGCTCGCTTGATGAAGTAATGTCATTAGGTAATTTAAAGGCCAAGTTAGAATCTTTCAATTGGGCGGTATTAGAAATGGATGGGCATGATTTTGATGCCATTCATAATACTTTTACCCAAGCAACAGGTATGCTAGGTAATGGAAAACCAATTGCCATAATTATGAAAACCGAAATGGGCAAGGGGGTTAACTTTATGGAAGGTACACACAAATGGCATGGTGTAGCACCAAATGATGAACAACTACATAATGCATTGGCACAATTGCATTCTACATTGTTAGATTACTAAATGTTTATGCCAAAACACATATTGCTTCTGTTTTTTCTGGTTTTATTTGGCACAGAAATGTCTGCTCAAAACATGCCAGAAAAAACGCGCATTCTATTTGTTTTAGATGCATCAGGCAGTATGTATGGCAAGTGGCAAGGCAAATTAAAAATGTCATCGGCCAAAGAGATTCTTAGTAATTTGGTAGATAGCCTAGAGCAGATTCCAAACGTTGAAATGGCCTTGCGAGTTTATGGTCATCAACATAAACAAGATTGCGAAGACACAAAACTTGAAGTAGGTTTTAAACCAGGCAATTCTCAACCCATTAAAGATGTGCTTATTCAACTTAAGCCAAAGGGTAGAACGCCAATTGCTTATAGCTTAGAACAAGCTGCTACAGATTTCTCTCGTGGAGAAAATGCGCGAAATATTATTATTCTTATAACTGATGGCGTAGAAGAATGTGATGGCGATCCCTGTGCTTTGTCTAAAAAACTGCAAGAAAACCATGTTGTGTTAAAACCATTTGTAATTGGTTTGGGTATAGATAAAGGCCTTACAGGTAGGTTTAAATGCATGGGTAAATTCTACAACGCTAGCTCAGAAGAAAGTTTTAAAACCATAATGCGCGTTGTGGTTTCTCAAGTACTTGATAATACTACCATTCAAATAAATCTTTTAGACGAAGACAACCAACCAACAGAAACCAATGTAGGAATGACATTTAGCGACGCTGAAACGGGTTTTGGTTGGTACCATTTTGTTCACACTTTAGATGAGCAAAAAAAGCCAGACAAGTTTGTGGTAGAAGCTTCGCCTACTTATAACATTAAAATTCATACGCTTCCGCCAGTATATAAACGCAATGTGCGTTTAACTAGTGGGCAGAATAACGAAGTTGATATAAAAGTGCCACAAGGTGAGCTAAAGCTAAGCATGATCGGTAGCATGTATTACAAAAGCTTAAAATGCGCTGTTTATAAATCAGGAACCAGAGAGTTAATCAATGTACAAGACATTAATACAGCTGAAAAGTATTTAGTTGGCAAGTATGATATTGAAGTTTTTACATTGCCAGTTACTACCATTAACGAAGTGGAAGTGTTTGCACGAAATATAACCGAAGAAGTAGTGCAAAACCCAGGGCAATTGGTGGTTAACTACATTGGAGCCTTTGAAGGAGCCATTTACGAAAACAAAAATGGTAGCGTACAATTCGTAAAAAGAGTTGATCCTGGAATCAGAAAAGAAATAGTGTATATACAACCAGGTAATTATTTGTTTGTAGTTAGAACAAGTGGAGCTACCAAAACACTTTATTCCAATCGTAGAGAATTTATAATACATAGTAATAACACAAGAACAGTTACAATAAAGAACTAATGGCAATAGAAAACACAGGTAATAAAGCCACTCGCGATGGTTTTGGGCAAGGTTTATTAGAAATTGGGCAGGAAGACGATAGGGTAATGGCACTTTGTGCTGACCTAACTGGTTCGCTTAAAATGAACGATTTTCAAGACCAATTTCCAGATCGTTTTGTGCAATGTGGTGTGGCCGAAGCAAATATGATAGGTGTTGCAGCTGGTTTAACCATTGGCGGAAAAATTCCATATACAGGCACATTTGCCAATTTTTCTACAGGAAGGGTATTTGATCAAATAAGACAAAGCGTTTCATATTCTGGCAAGAATGTAAAAATATGTGCATCGCATGCCGGTTTAACCCTTGGCGAAGATGGCGCATCGCATCAAATTCTTGAAGATATTGCCATGATGCGCGCATTGCCAAACATGATTGTAATTAACCCATGTGATTATAACCAAACCAGGCTTGCAACCAAAGCCATTGCAAAAGTTAACTCGCCAGTTTATTTAAGATTTGGCCGCCCCAGCGTGCCCAATT
>JAGQWA010000095.1 GCA_020437725.1 Bacteroidota bacterium
CATTCTATTTGGGTGTTGCGTTTTTCAATGGCTGATTTTTGTGCGCTTATCTCTTGATTTTGTTTCTGGGTTTTGCGTTTAGAATAATAAATGGAGCCCGCCAATAGTAATAGTAAAACTCCACCAGTTACACTGGCATACGATATGGTTTTTTGCTGCTTTACTTTTTCCTGCTCTACGGCAATTTGGGCGTCTTTTTCGGCCTGTATTTTGGCATTGTTTAATGAATCTGCCAATTGAATAGTGGCAAACTCTTGCTTGGCTTCTAACTGAGCCATTTTTCTTTCGTTCTGAACACTTCTTATAGAATCTTGCACAACATGATACTTCTCCTTATAATCTAAAGCCATTTGATAATTACCCAATGCCTTATTGCCTACATATAAGCAATTGTAAACTTCGTCAAGTACATCAACCAGGTTGGACTTAATGGCCATTTCTTCTGCCTGCAAACAATAATTGCATGCTTCTTTAAACTTATTCTGTCTTAAATAGATTGAACCTATACCTTGATTTACTGCTGCCAGTCTCATTAAATCTCCTGTTGGCTCAAGAATATCTCTACACTTTGATAAGTAAAATAATGACGAGTCTGTATTATTAAGCGCATCGTATGCTTGGCTTAAATTGTAGCAACTCATGGCAAGAGAAGAATTTAGTTGTAGCTCTTCTTCAATCTTATATGCCTTTAGCATATATGGCAGACCCTGTTTTGGTTGTCCAAGCTCTACATAAGTTGCACCAATATTAGATAATGCACTTAATGAAGCTGTAGGATTAATTGAGCCTTTGGTATATTCTAAACTCTGCTTGTAATTCTCAAGAGCTAGGTCTAACTCTTTCATTTGGGCATATATTCTGCCTATGTTAACGTACTCTGATGAAATTCCTTTATTGTAGTTGTTCTTCTTATATATTTCAAGAGCCTTAAAAGCATACTCTATTGCGGTTTCTGTTTGTCCAATTCTAATAGAAACCGACGATAATTGGCTATAGGTATGCGCTAAATTTTGTAGATCCTTTTTAGACTTAAAATAACTTGCGCTAAGTTTTAGAAAACTATCTGCCCTAAAACTATTTCCTTGCTCGTCAAAAGAGCGTCCTAGTTTTGCCCAACATTGGGAGAGCTTTGAAGAATCCTTCATTTCAGTTGCAAAATGAATGGCCGCATTAAATGCACTATCTGCTGTGGCATATATTTCATGATGCAAAGCTGCTCTGCCTAAATAATAAACTTGCAGATACTTTAGAGATACCGGAGTATTGTTGTTAATGAGCGATTCTGCCTTGTTATTAAAAATTAAAAAGCTATCTGGTTCTCCTGCTGCCAAGTACCTGTAGCCAATAAATACACTTAGTTTTATGAGTGCATTATTATCTGCACTAGCGTCAAGAGAATTAAAACTTCTATGCAAGGCTAACATTGGTAAAGCCATGGCATTTTTAAAGTCACAAAAAACTGCGTGACTAAGAATGGTAGGCGCCAGTATTTCTTCGTTTTGAACCGATAATGAATCAGCCGCTTTTAAACACTCACATGCGTTGCCATTTTTCCCTTTATCATAAAAAAGTTGGGCTTTAGACACAAGAGCTTCAATTGTTTCTTTTTTGCTCTTGCTTTTATTGACTTTTAATATTGAATCTACAGCTGTTGCATAGCTACTAAAAGAAATGCAAACGCTTAGAAGCGTGTAAACCAAACCTAATAATTTCATAAATCCCCCTTTAAGATGCCTTAAAAACCACCATGAATTTAGCGCTTTCTGCTCCAATAACAAAACTTCCGCCTAGTTGGTCTTCTACCAAACTTTGTACCAAGGCCATTCCTATTGATTTACCGCTAAAATCAAATTCAAAATCTTTAGAAAGTGCAGAGCCATCATCGCTCACTTCGAGCCTTAAATTATCACCATCACGTTTAAATGCTACTCTAAGCTCGCCAGTATTTTTATTAGCAAAAGCATGTTTAAAGGCATTGCTAGCTAGCTCATTAATAATTATTCCTACTGGCACGGCTTGCTCGGCGTTTAAGTATAGTTTATCGGCATCAATGTTTAATTCAATGTCTTTATCCTTAGCTTGTAGAGATTGTTGCACAGCGGTTGCTATGTTGCTTATAAACGGTTCTACTTCTATTTGAGACAAATCTTCTGCCTGGTACAAGCTCTCATGTACCAAACTCATGCTTTTAATGCGGTTTTGGCTTTCGCGAATAACTGCCTTCGAATCTTCATCTTTTAAACTTCTACCCTGTATACTCATTAAGCTAGAAACTATTTGCATGTTGTTTTTTACACGGTGATGAATCTCTTTAAGAAGCCACTCAATTTGGGTATTACGCTTTTCTATGGCTATTTTTTGCTTTTGGGTTTTTCTTCTTGATTGAAAAATGGATACCGCCAAAAGCAACAGCAAAACCGAGCTACCGGCCGCAGCATAACTCACCGTGGTACGTTGCTTTACGCGTACTTGTTCAGTAGCAATTTGTGCATCTTTTTCGGCTTGAATTTGGGCGTTTGCCAGTGAATCGGCTAATGATTTTTTGTCAAAATCATATTGTAACTCTAGTTGTGCGAGCTTTCGAGTTGATTCTTCGTTAAATAGCGTATCTCTTAGCTCAGTTAGGGCATCGTACGATGCTAATGCAGCTGTTGGATTTCCCAGAACACGCTGCATTTCTATTAGAAGCAAATAAAATTCAGGCAGTTCTCGATTTCTTTTAATTGCTTCCAAATCATTAACAACATTGGTTAATTCATTAGCTGCCTCAACCAGTTTACCTTTTGAAAGTAGGCCCCTTTTATACCTTCTAAGCTGCAAATCAGCTTTTAAACCTACCAGCTGTGCTCTTGCAGGAACATCTTTTTGTAGATAGTTTCCATAGGAAGAAAACATGTATTGTAAGGTTGAATCAACAAGCAAATATTTTTCCTGCACCAATTGATTTTTTAACAGTACACATGAGACCATTAAGTATTTAACAGTATCATGAATTTCAAAATGAATATTTGCAGCTTTTTCAAAGTATTTGTTTGATTGGTCTAAATTGTTAAACCCTTTGTAACTCTCGCCATACTCTTCGAACATTGCGGCAACAAAACTCTGGTCTCCATAAGAGTTTATTTCTACCTCATTACTAGCCAACTCATTAACAGCACTTTTGTATTGCCCAATGGCATTATACACTTTGGCAATGTTGATACTCAATTGATACTTAAATCGATCATCAGGTTTTCGATCTGCCTTTTTTGCCGATAAATAATTGGCTAGTGATTCGTGGTATAAGGCTTGTTTAAACTGCATGGTGGCCAGTGTGGAATATGCACTACTAAGCAGTTTTGGCTCATTGTGTGTTTTTGCTAGCGAAATAGCTTGTTGGGCATAATAGTAAGAGCTGTCGTAAAGGTTAAGTTCACGAAATAAATTGGCAATCGCTTCTAAATTCTGAATCCTGGATTTAAAATTAGTGGCAGGTGAATCTCTCAGTATTGTTTTGTACACTTCGATAGCCGAATGATTTTTGTTCAAAGCAATAAATACATTGGCCTTTAGCTTGAGAAAATCTAGATAAGCAACCTTATCATCCAATTGGCAATAATAGATTTCTGCAGAGTCTGCATAGAGTTGAAGACTGTCTAAGTTTTCCAAATAATAGTAATAAACTACCCAATAGTGATTTCCCAACGCTTTTAAATAGTTGCTTGTACTCTTACGAGCATACTTGGTCATGTTAACCAGATACTTATGTGCGCTATCAAGATTGTTGTTAATAAAGTATTCGGTTTTTTGCCTTTGGCTTTGAAAATAGGTGTCAGGTGTATCCGCGATGCAATGTGTAATACCCAATCCCAACATTGATAAAACTAGACCAATCAGCCAATTTGACTTTTGAACCATTCTAATTTTCATTTACCTTTCGTTAGGTTTGTTCAAAACTAGGATAATGAAGCACATTTTTACTTTACTGCTATTTCTGAGCATACTTACATTGGCCTGCTGTAATGGCGATGGTTGTTCACCGAAACCTGATTCAGATCCACAAGAGCCTACTGTTCAAGACCAATTGAAAGAGTTATTACCAAAAGTGAATATGAGCAAAGTTGTACGAAGAAATGACATTGAATCTGATGATAGAACCGAACCACCGAACATTGATACCCTTGGCAAGCACACCGTGCTGTTTCCTACAGGTACTGTTAAAGGGGATGACAATAATAAACCCCAGATAATGTATGCCCAACCATCTGGTGTTTCTACAATTACCTTGACCAGCTTTATAATCAAAGATGATCAAAACAATGAAGTAAAGAACTGTGGAACTTCATGGAGTTGGGATGGTACTAACAACAACAACGAAGTTGTGGCCTCGAACCAAATTTATATGTACGAGTTTGTATTAGATTACTTGTCAAATGGTGTACCTGCAACTTATACGCAGTCTGGTGATTTTCTCTATGCAGAATGTTTTGATCCTGTTATTGATGAATTGTCTTTTGCTTCTGAGATTAATACATCAACTATTCCTATTGCTGCTACCAACCCAATGGGTGAAACCACCAATTGCCCTTAATTGAATTGCATTTTTCTCAATCGCAGATAGCGCATCTTTCTGCATAGGCAACATCTCGCTGAATTTTCAGTCGCTCATTCAATTTAGCGAGATGTTTTTGCTCATAAATTTCAAATGAAGACGTTCCAGGTATTTGTTGCAGATAGAAAATATACTCAGCTCCTTCTTCCAAACTGGGTCCACCTATCCATAAAGCATCTTTTGAACGCGGTACGCTCACTTTAATTCTTTCAGCCATAATGGTTCCGTAAAGTATCTCTTGAATGTTTAGTTCATAGTGATGCCAAAAGGCTTCGTGTTCAAATTCTATATTTGGCCGCTGAGCCTGTCTGCCAATTGTATTAACTCTTGCAATTAATACGCAGCGCGCGTCTTCAACCTTTTGTTGAGCGTCTATTGCTTGTTTTAGTCTAGGTAAATCAAGCCCGCCAAGTTGATCAGGCTCAATAGCATCCAAACAAAAAATGGCCACGTTATTTCCCGCCACAGCCACAACCCCAAAAACTATGTAATCTTTACCATCTCTAAATGAAGAAACCCTTTTGTTGAGTATTGTTATTCTATCTTGACCACTTAAACTTAACACCTGTGGCTTTTCAAATACCTTATTAATTGATGCGGTCATTTTTATAACAGAATCTCCCGAGCTCAAAAAATTTACATTAGACTTATGGTATTCTGTAACATTAACTTCCAAGATTATTGTTGATTGGGCTATCGCTTTTTTATCGACACCACTTGTAATTGAAGCCTTGACAACCAACAAGGCCCACAGCACATATCTCATACTTAAATTGATTTTATTTCAAAATAGAATGGGTCCCAGCTATTCTGAAATCCATTTACTTCATTTACAGGGTCACAATAGACCTCACCATTTTTCACCGCTCTTTGTGTTTTAGGCAACTTGGGATAATAATCTGTATTACCAATTCCATAGTTATTTCCAATAAATACCCCTTTAAATGTACCATTTGACCAATCAAGCCCAGCATATTCACCTAAAATGGGTTGGCCGGTATCTTCTACCCTATCACTAGGACTATAAAACATAATTGGATTTGCCAACAATGTCATGCAACTTTTAGTAGTTGAAGGATTCCATTGCCACAATTTTACCTTCCAATGCATATCGTATTTTGAGTGACCTGAAAGTTGATGGTACAAGAAACCAACAGTTCCATTGTCGCTAACAGCCAAGGCAGGTGCCACCACGTTGGTAAAAGTGGTAATCAATTTCCAATTTTCACCTCTATCATTTGACTTCCATACATGCATATTATTGCGCCCCGCTCCAATAACATTGGCCCAAGCAACATATACTTCATTACTGTTATTTGGATTTACAGCCAAGCTCAGGTGTCCACCCGTTCTATGATTGCCTATACTAGGATTATTACCTGAATTAAACACATCTCCTCTACCAACTATTTTGCCTTTTTTACCATCACTTGGATCAACTAAATCGCCAAAATCAACGGAGGAGAAGGATGAGCTTGGCTGAATATAATCTTCTCGAACCACTATTAATTCTGATGGCCGATTGACTTCCAAAACTGAAGAACCTGCACTTGTTCTCCTAACCATTGCTACATAAACGGTTCCATCTTTCGCAATTGCTGGCCTAACCGAAGCAGCGTAATTATTAAAAGCTGCTCGCTCTGCTATGTTTATGGTATGCCAACGATTAACGGTCTCCATTAATTTTACATTAGCAGAATAGGCTGCTCTGCCTGGCTCCAAATCATTATATCCCATTACTATAAGCGGCTGGTCGCCTACCCACTCCATGGCCAAATGTGGTTGATCATTGTAATTTTCATTAATTCGGTATACATCCATTTCATCTTCTATAGAATACCCGGCCATGGTAAAATGATTAGTCATTTCATTGTCTCTTGATTTCAACAGCGATGAAATAAAGGGCTCTTCGTGTTCAGCAGTTATAGCTTCTGCCGCAAAAACGGTTGTTATATCCGAAGGCTTTTTCACACCTTTCACTATATAAGCCACCTCCCATGTTTCTCCACCATCTATAGACGTATATAAAGGCCCATTTGAAATTTCTGGATTAATATTCATACTGATTACACTGGCAAAAAGCTGGCTTCCATCCCTATTAGAGAAAAAATAGGGTTCCTTATCATTAAAATGCTCGCAGCTTAAAGTTTGAGGAATCATATTCACCAATTTTTCATAAGCGGGTGTTATTCCGAATGCAAGCCCTTTTTCATGATTACCCATAACGGGGAACACATGCCTTCTTATACCAAAATCTATACAAGTATGACATATGGTTTCGTATGCTTGGTCATCACCTAGGTTGAAAACATCCTTGAATGGTGTCTGTTTGACGAGTTCCGAAAAGTCTATGTCATCTATCACTTCCACTCCGGCCATTAGCACTTCGTTGCACTGTTTATCAAGCTCGGGCTCTTCGCCATTCTGAAAATCGCTATAGCCTTTGGCCAAATATTCGTATACTTCTAACAACACCCCTTTGCTTTTAGGTACCAAAACTTTCTCGGTTTGGTTGCTGAGCCTAACAACACCATCGTTTACAGCAGCTGTGCTTTCTACCCAACCATTGGTCTGTTTTTCAAACACCACTAATTCGGTTTGATCTAGCCATGGGCTCAATTCCTGATTGGCATATAAACCAGATACATCTAAATTATAAGTTGAACCCCAAATTATTTTTGGTTTCACCAGTTTTCCTTCATTATAAAGTAGAAAGAACTCTTTTGGGGCTTTCTCAAAATCTGCCTTAAATGCCTTGTCTCCAGTACAGAATTTTAAAAAAACAATTATGAGAATAATGAGTAATAAAAAAACAAGGCCAACAAGCCATTTCCCCAATTTCATAGCCACATGTGTTTTACCCTATAGCCAAAAATAATGTATTTAATCCTGGCAGAACGCCAGTTTAATATGTAAACTAAATCTTGAGCCTATCTAGCCCCATAAGCCTCCTGTACTTTAATCTTATCGGCTTTATCCAGACCTTTTAATACTTCAACATAAATACCATCAGAAAGGCCTATTTCTAGTTCTCGTTTTTCGAATTCTTGTTCTCCGGTTTCTACTTCTACAAAGGCTTTTCCTTCTTCAAAAAGTATGAGTCCTTCATTTAGTGCCAACACATCTTTGCGTTCATCGAGTATTATTTCGGCGTTGGCGCTGTAGCCTGCTCTAATAAAAATGCCTTCTTTCTGCTCTACCGATGCTTTTATTTGGAACTGAATGGTACCATCAGTCAAGGTCCCCTTTGGTGCAATGAACTCTAGTTTACCGGCAAAACGCTCATTGTCAATGGCGCCCACCTTTATTTTAAGGTCCATTCCTTCTTTAATCTTGCCTACTTCAGACTCGTCAACTGTGCCTTCAAAAATCAGATCATTCATATCAGCCAGAGTAATAATGGCTGTTCCTGGGTTAAAACTATTACTTTCTATTACAGATGCGCCTACTTTTACTGGCACATCAAGCACCATTCCTGAAACTGTTGCTACCACCAAATTATTAGACTTGTTGACTGCACCTTTCAATGCACCTTCTCTTACAAGGTCTAAATTATTTTTGGCTGTTTCAAGTTCTTCTTTGGCCAATTCGTAGTTCAATTCAACTCTCTCAAATTCTTGTTCGGTAATAATATCAGCTTCTAACATTCGACTGTTTCTTTCCAGCTCCGTTTTTGAGTTAGAAAGGGTCAATTCAGCCGTTTTTACTCTGTTCTCGGCGTTGTTAAGCGAAACCACATCCGGAATAATAGTAATCTTGGCCAACCTATCTCCTTTCTTTACAATGGCTCCTGGTTCCACATATATTTCAGTAAGCACTCCAGAAACCCGTGGTTTTACTTCCACTTCTTGCCTTGGTACTATTGAACCTGTAGCAACTGTTTTCTTGTATATATCTTTTACCGCAGGTTCTTCAGTTGAATATACAATGGGTTTTTCTTGGTCTTTTCTATACAGGTATAATAAAGTGTAGGCAAAACCTGCCAATACCAATAAGAGTAGAATTATGCGTAGTACTTTCTTCATGTTCTATTCGTTTCTGAGCGCTTCAATAGGTTTTATTTTAACTGCGTTTGAAGCCGGAATTAAACCCGCCAATCCGCCAAATATTACCAAAAGTGTTAAGGCTTGCAAGGCTGTTTTAAGTTGAATGCCGGGGTTTTTAACCATGTCGAGACTAAACTTCAAATCAAATGTTTCTGTAATAAAAGGTATAATAGATGTAAAGTTTTCAATGGCTAATACTCCGAGAGCAATGCCTAAATAACCAGCCACCACCGTAAGCAAAACCGTTTCGAAAATAATCATGCTTAAAATGGTTCTTGGTGTGGCGCCAATGGCTTTTCTAATACCAATTTCTCGAGTGCGTTCTTTTACTACTATGAGCATAATGTTGCTAATGCCCACTATTCCTGCAACAAGGGTCAACAGACCTACAATCCAGTTAAAGATTTGAATTCCACTGAAAAGACCCGAAATCTCATCCCATTTCTCCTTGCCGCTCCAGCCACCAATAGCTTGCTGATCATCTGGATGGTAACGATGCCTAACCGCCATTAGCCTTTTAATTTTAGACCCAATGGCATCAATATTGGCATTATCATCTGCTATAACAGAAATCCAGCCTACTTCATCACCAAAATTAAAGGCCCGCTGAAAGGTGGTAAATGGCACAATTACATTGTTCAAATCGCCCTCTGCCATACCGTCTGATCTGCTAGTTTTAAACCAGCCCACTACTTTAAAGTAAACCCCACTCACGTTCATGGTTTGGCCAATTACTTCTTCGCCCTGTTTAAAAAGAATGTTCTTTACATTTTCGCCAATCACAATCACTTTGCGCAGTTCGTCAAGGTCTGACATTCTTAAGCTTCTGCCTTCTTGCACCAAATAGCCCATTACTTCAGCCGCATCTGGGTGTTGACCTTTTATAGAAAAGGTGCCGCTCCTATTATTTCTAGAAACAACCGACGAGCCACGATAACCACCCAACTGACTTTCAGGTATAATAGATTTGGCTTCAGGAACATTGTGTTTTAAATAATCAATATCATCAACCTTAAAACCTATTTGTCGGCCTGGTTTCATGCCTAAATAAGGCATAGTGGTTCTTCCACCCCACATAAACATACTGTTGGTGGCCATTGCCCCAAACTGTGATTTTATGCCTGTGTATAATCCATTACCAATTCCTAGCATGAGCACAATCATAAAAATGCCCCAGAACACCCCAAATGCTGTAAGGAATGTCCTAAGCTTATTCTTTTTTATGGTTGCTAAAATCTCATCCATCTTATTCGTGTCTTAAAGCTTCAATTGGACTAACACGCATAGCTCG
>JAGQWA010000096.1 GCA_020437725.1 Bacteroidota bacterium
CTAGTGACTCTATACCCATTTGTCTATTCGCTATTCGCTAATTCCTATTTTAGTTCACAGTTCACACTTTTTCTTTCGTCAAAACATTGACTTCAGCTCTGCCCAGTAATCACGAAACCTTTTAACATTTTAACCTTCCACATTTTAACAATTTATCGTTCTGCAAAGTATTGACTTCGGCTTCGCTCAGCCAACGGCCGAATAATTAATTGTCGAATTGCCAAATTGGCTCATTGTCAAATTAAAGAACGTAGTCAAATTTCGATTACTACATTAAAAAATTATTGAATTATCACATTTAAAAAATTTTCCCCGGATTCATAAGTCCTTTCGGATCAAAAACCTTTTTAATACTACGCATCAACTCCAATTGAGTTACACTAAAAACCACATCCATGTATTCGCGCTGAACCAGACCAATGCCATGCTCGCCAGAAATAGTGCCACCCAGGTTCTTGCAGACTTCGAAAATTTCGCGAATGCCAAGTTTCACGGTTTTATTCCATGCTTCATCGTCCATTTCGCCTTTCAGAATGTTTACGTGCAGATTACCATCGCCAGCATGGCCGTAGCAAACTGATTCAAACCCAAACTGTTTGCCAATGGCTTTTACGCTGGTTAGCAATTCAGGCAGATGGTTTCTGGGTACCACAGTGTCTTCTTCTTTATAGATTGAATGCGAATGCACAGCTTCTCCGCAAACGCGACGCACTTTCCAAAGTCGTTCTTTTTCTAGGTCCGATTCGGCAAAAAACACATTGGAGCAATCATATTCTTCTAGAATGCCATTAATCTGCTCCACATCTTGGTAGAGCGTTTCAAGGTTATTGCCATCCACTTCTACCAACAAAATAGCTTCAGTTTCGGCAGCTAAATCAAGACTTATATCGGCAAAGCGCATGCTCCAGTCAACGGCATTTCTTTCCATGTATTCTAAACCAGAAGGCGTAATACCAGCTTTCAAAATGGCATTTACCGCTCTGCACGGGGTGGCTATATCATTAAAAGAAGCAAGCAAAAGCAGGTTTTCTTTCGGATAGGGAAGAAGCCGAACCACAATTTTGGTAATAAAACCGAGGGTTCCTTCGCTGCCACAAACCAGTTGGGTTAGGTTGTAGCCAGTGGCGTTTTTCAGCACGTTGGCACCGGTCCAAATCATTTCACCATTGGGTAAAACAACTTCAAGATTTAGCACGTAATCTTTGGTTGTTCCATATTTTACGGCTTTTGGACCACCGCTGTTTTCAGCCAGATTTCCACCCATAAAACATGAGCCTTTGCTAGCAGGGTCAGGTGGGTAGAAGAGCCCTTTCTCTTTGCAAGCATTTTGAAACACTTCGTTTATTACACCGGGTTCAACAGTGGCCTGAAAAGCATCTGTATTAATGTCTAAAATCTGATTGAGGTTTTTGCAAGAAATAACCACACCGCCATTTACAGGAAGTGCGCCACCGCTAAGACCAGTGCCAGCACCTCGAGGCGTAACAGGCAAATTATGCTCATAGCAGTAGGCCATAATTTTGCTAACTTGTTCAGCTGTTGAAGGCAACAAAGCCACTTGCGGAATGTACTCAAGATCTTCAGTGCAATCTTTAGCATAATCTTTAAGTGCTTCGTGCTCAATAATTACCGCATTTGCCCGGAGAATGCTGTTGAAAAAGCCAATGTGCTGCTCCATATTTTACAAAGGAAAATCAATTTCCGCTTATCATACCGTTTGGTTTTAACAACATCCAATTGCATAAGTTTGCCCACCTTCAAAAAACTGAGATAGAATGAAATTCTTGGCAATTACAGTGGCGTTATTCATGAGCTTTGGCTCATTTGCTCAAAACAAAAGAGAAAATGTAACCCTTCAAGATGTTTGGGCTTCGGGTAGGTTTTATCCAAAAAGTGTAAATGGAATTAGACACGCCATTGACGGTGAGCATTTTACCGTTTCAGAAAACGGCCGTGTTATTAAGAAATCATACACCGACAAGAGTTACGAAGAAGTGCTTTTTAACCAAGAAACAGCCAAAAGCCAAGGCATGGCCGGCGATATGAGCGAATATGAAATTTCGCAAACGGGTAACTGGCTTTTAATTACCACCAATTGCCAACCAATCTACCGCCATTCAAAGAAATGTGTGTATTATCTCTGGAATTTTAATGAGTCAAAACTATATACTGTAAACAATGGTAAGGCTGTGATGTACGCCACACTTTCGCCTGACGAAAAGAAGGTGGGCTACGTTTACGAAAACAATCTTTACTACCAAAACATAGGTTCTGAAGACAATGTGCAGGTAACCACTGATGGCGAAAAGAACAAAATTTTAAACGGAATGAGCGATTGGGTTTACGAAGAAGAATTTGTGCTGGTTCGCGCTTTTGAATGGTCGCCAAACAGCGAAATGCTGGCTTATGTGCGTTTTGACGAAAGTGATGTAAAACAATTCCAAATTCCGGTTTATAAAGGTGGAAATTACCCTGAAATGTACACCTACAAATACCCAAAAACAGGCGAAGACAATTCTAAGGTATTGGTTAGAATTTTCAATCTTACAACCAAGAAAAGCGTGCAAGCCAATGTTGGTTCAGAAACGGATATTTACCTGCCAAGAATCAAATTCACACCAAATAATCAGCTTTGTATTACCAAAATGAATAGATGGCAAAATGAGCTTGATTTATTGTTGGTAAACAATCAAACTGGAGCTACTACCAAACTTTACAGCGAAAAAAGCGAAACTTATATTGACGTAACCGACGACCTTACCTTCATTAAAGATGGGTTCATTATTTCATCTGAAGAAAGTGGATACAACCACTTGTATTGTTACGATATGCAAGGCGGTAAAAAGCGCGCAATTACTACAGGCGAATTTGAT
This sequence comes from Bacteroidota bacterium, assembly GCA_020437725.1. GTDB lineage: Bacteria > Bacteroidota > Bacteroidia > CAILMK01 > JACPUW01 > JAGQWA01. The sequence goes on from JAGQWA010000096.1 coordinate 2,874, forward strand.
GTTACCAGCTTTATTGGTTATGACGAAACTTCTAAAACAGTCTATTATGAATCAGCAGAGCAATCTCCATTAGAACGCCATATTTATTCAATTAAAGTAAATGGTAAAAAGAAGAAACTTCTTACACCTGGCGCAGGAACACACAGTGCTTCATTTTCAACCAACTATAAATACTTCATTCATACACATTCAACCATAAACACACCGCCTAGTTATACCTTAAGAAGCACTTCTGGGCAAGTTGTTAGAGTGCTAGAAGACAATGAAAATTTTCAAAAAACATGGGCAGAAGCTGAATTTGTGCCGTTTGAGTTTATGCAGGTAAACGGTGCTGACGGAACGCCACTTAATGGTTGGATGGTAAAACCGGCTGACTTTGATGAAAACAAAGAGTATCCGCTGTTGATGTTTGTTTATGGTGGTCCAGGAAGCCAAATGGTGAAAAATACTTGGTACACATCCAACAAAGCCTATTTCCAGTATTTGGCTCAGCAAGGTTATATTATTGCTTGTTTTGATAATCGCGGAACAGGAGCTCGTGGTGTTGAATTCAAGAAAATGACCTATATGAAATTGGGACAATACGAAGTAGAAGACCAAATAGCGGTTGCCAAGCATTTTGCCAAGCAGAGTTATGTTGACGCCAAGCGAATTGGCATTTTTGGCTGGAGTTATGGCGGATACATGTCGTCTCTCTGTTTAGCGCGCGGAAAAGATGTTTTCTCTACTGCGGTTGCAGTGGCGCCAGTTACCGATTGGAGATTTTACGACAATATTTACACAGAACGCTATATGCGCCGCCCAATTGATAATGAAGAAGGTTATAAAAACACTGCTGTTTTAAACGATGTAGATAATTTACGTGGAGGCAATTACTTACTAGTGCATGGCAGTTTTGACGATAACGTGCATCCACAAAATGCTTACGAGCTAATGAAGATGATGGTGGAGCGAAACATCGATTTTGAATCTGAATTGTACGTGAATAAAAACCACGGAATTTATGGTGGTTACACTCGCTATCATTTGTTTAAGAAAATAACTCGTTTTCTTGACGAAAACCTGAAAGAAGGCAACTAGCGCTTGCAACACGCTGAGTGGACAGTAAATGGAGAAGAGCTTGTTCTTTTAACACAAAAGGCTATTTGGTGGCCAACTGAGCAAGCTTTAATCATTAGCGATTTTCATTTAGGCAAAGCCAGTCATTTTAGAAAAGCCGGCATTCCAGTTCCTTTTTCGGTTTATTACCAAAACATAGAAAAGTTTGTGCAGCTGTTGCAATGGCGCAAACCCCAAAGAGTCATTTTTCTTGGCGATTTATTCCATTCGGCCCACAACAAAGAATGGCAATATTTTACTTCGGTACTTGAGCAATTTGCCCACATAAAATTTGAATTGGTTCTTGGCAATCACGATATTTTAGATGAAAGTCATTTCACCAAAAGTGGGCTAAAACTTCATACTGAATTAAGAATTAGGAGCTTTTACTTAACCCACGAGCCATGCGAAGAAATGGTGCCGAAACAAGTGAATTTATGCGGCCATATTCATCCGAGTGTGGTTATGCGCGGCAAAGCCAGGCAAGGAGTACAACTGCCTTGTTTCTATTTCAACGGGTATAATCTCATTATGCCTGCTTTTGGAGAATTTACTGGTTCGCATAAAATGAAACCAAGTGCCAAACACGAAATTTTCGTAATTGCAGGTAATAAAGTGTTGAAGGTGAATTAATTGAGCAATTCTTTGCTTGCCGCATTAATATTAACACATTAAAGAACGCCACACACCTTATTTTTGGCAAGGTTTATCTAGTACAATGGCACATTTTGAAGGCAACCTAATAAGCAAACTTCCAAATACAGGAACTACTATTTTTACTACTATTTCGGCATTAGCCAATAAGCATAATGCCATTAACCTTTCTCAAGGATTTCCCGATTTTTCTTGTGCTCCAGAATTAATAGAATTGGTTTCGAAACACATGAAACTAGGGCATAATCAATATTCGCCAATGGCTGGTATTATGCCACTTAGAGAAAAATTGGCAGAGAAAATAGAGAGCCTATACAAAGCCAAGCTTAACCCCGAAACCGAAATAACCATTACCGCAGGTGCCACGCAAGGCTTAAGTATTGCAATTTCAGCCTTTATTGGCGAAGACGACGAAGTGATAATACTTGAACCAGCCTATGATTCGTATTCTCCATGTATTCAATTAAACAAGGGCAGAGCCATTTATTATACCATGCAGGCTCCTGATTTTGCTATTAATTGGGGAAATGTTCAAAAGCTCATGAACCAGCGAACCAAAATGATTATCATCAACACACCGCACAACCCAACTGCATCGGTTCTTGGTAAAAAAGACATGGAGAAACTTCAACGCATTTTAGAAGGAACAGATATTATACTTCTAAGTGATGAAGTGTATGAACACATTGTTTTTGACGATAACGAGCACCAAAGCGTTCTAGCTTATCCTGAGTTGAGAAAAAGGAGCATTTGCATTTCGTCTTTTGGTAAAACCTATCACAATACAGGTTGGAAAGTAGGCTATGTAACCGCCCCAGAAAATCTAATGACCGAGTTTAGAAAAGTGTTTCAATTCGGCATGTTTAGCGTGGTTACTCCCATACAGTATGCCTTTGCCGAAATACTTGATAAACCAGATTTGTATTCGGAATTGGGTGCATTTTACCAGAAAAAACGAAACTTTTTTGTTGATGCCATTAAAGCTTCTAATTTCAAACTATTGCCAAGTAATGGCACGTATTTTCAATGTGCCGACTACAGCCCAATTGCAGACCAAAGCGATATGGAATTTACCCGTTGGCTTACCAGCAAAATTGGAGTAGCTGCCATACCATTATCCCCTTTTTATCGCAATAAAGACGATAATCATATTATAAGATTCTGTTTCGCCAAAAAAGACGAAACATTAAAAAAAGCCGCTGATTTACTATGCAAAATCTAAGAGTTGCAGTTCTCCAAGCAGACATAAAATGGGAGAACAAAGAGCAAAATTTTGAGAATTACCAAGACCTTTTACCCAAACCCAAAACGGTTGATTTGGTGGTTTTACCAGAAATGTTTCAAACCGGTTTTGTGTTTAATACCAGTTTGGCCGAAGACTTAAACTCGAGCCAAACACTAGAATGGCTGGCTAAACAGGCCAAGCGTTTAAAAGCTGTGGTAACCGGCAGTTTTATGGTTAGTGAAAATGGAAAGGTTTATAACCGCCTAGTTTGGATGAGACCAGATGGCAGTTTTGAAACCTATGACAAGCGACATTTATTTTCAATGTCTGACGAGCCAAACCATTTCACACCAGGTAAACAAAAACTAATTGTAGAGCTAAACGGCTGGAAAATTTGCCCAATGATTTGTTATGATCTACGTTTTCCAGTATGGACAAGGAATACAGAGCAGATAGACCTAATGATTTTTGTAGCAAACTGGCCACAAAGAAGATCTATGCACTGGGCAAAGCTTTTGCAGGCTAGAGCCATAGAAAATCAATGTTTTATTATTGGCTGTAATCGTGTGGGTAATGATGGCAACGATAATTATCACGACGGTAAATCGGCCATTATTAACACGTTAGGTGAAGTATTAGAAGAAATTGAAGACTACGAAGGCATACTAACATCAACATTAACGCAAGAAGAGATTACCAAAACTCGTCGATATATGCCGTTTTTAAAGGATGCCGACCAGTTTAAACTGCTTGGGTAGAACATATTCAGGTCAAAGCGTTTTAATTCTCAATATTTGCCTTTCACTTTGAGAGTATATGTCCATTAAGTCTTTTGGAGCCAAACTAATGGCCAAAGTTATTGTTAAGCGCATGTGGAACTCAGCGCATAACTCAATTGAATGCCAGCGCAATATTTTTAGCACGCTTATTAATAGCGCATCTCAAACCCAATTTGGCCAAGACCACGACTTCGAGAATATTAAGAATCTAGAAGACTTTCAGAAACTGGTTCCTATTAGAGATTACGAAGGTTTAAGACCTTATATAGAGCAAATTATAAAGGGAAAAGAAGATGTGCTATGGCCAGGATTGCCCATCTATTTCGCCAAAACTTCAGGAACCACTTCCGGTGCCAAATACATCCCAATTACCAAAGATTCTATTCCAAACCATATTCATTCAGCCAGAAACATGCTTTTAAGCTACATTCAGCAAACAGGCAAAGCTGATTTTGTTGATGGAAAAATGATTTTTCTTTCTGGTAGTCCGGCACTCAAAAAGAAAGGCTCAATTAATCTGGGTAGATTAAGTGGAATTGTAAATCACCACGTGCCAGCTTATTTACAGCGCAACAGATTGCCTAGTTACACCACCAATTGTATTGAAGATTGGGAAACCAAGCTCGATAAGATAATTGACGAAACCATTGACCAAGACATGCGCCTTATAAGTGGTATTCCACCTTGGGTGCAGATGTATTTCGATAGAATTCAAGAAAGAACAGGGAAAACCATAAAAGAAGTATTTCCCAACTTTCAGGTGTTGGTTCATGGCGGGGTGAATTTTGCGCCCTATAAAGCCAAGTTGCTCGACTCCATTGGTGGTCCAATCGATATTCTTGAGACTTTTCCAGCATCAGAAGGCTTTTTTGCTTTTCAAGAATCGGTTGATGAAGAAGGGCTGTTGCTTACCGTTAATTCTGGAATTTTCTACGAGTTCATTCCCCTTGATGAATTTCATAATGATGAGCCAACGCGCTTACCACTTTGGGAAGTAGAACTTGAGAAAAACTATGTGCTCATTATAAATAGCAATGCAGGTTTATGGGGCTACAACATTGGCGATACGGTAAAATTCGTTTCTAAAAATCCCTATAAAGTAGTTGTTACAGGGCGCGTTAAGCACTTTATTTCGGCTTTTGGCGAACACGTAATTGCACAAGAAGTGAGCGACTCACTTTCAGTGGCCTGCGAAAAAACAGGAGCAACTTCAGTTGAATTTACAGTTGCGCCGCAAGTAGAACCGGCCGAAGGCCTGCCTTACCATGAGTGGTTTATTGAATTTGAACAGTTGCCAGAAAACATTCAAGCTTTTGCTGATATTTTAAATGCGGAGCTTTGCAAGCGTAATACCTATTATAATGATTTAATTACCGGAAACATTCTAAAAACGGCGGTTATTTCGGTTGTAAGAAAGGGTGGGTTTCAAGAATACATGAAATCTATTGGCAAATTGGGCGGGCAAAACAAGGTGCCAAAACTGAGCAATAACCGAGATATGGCCACCAAGCTTGAGCCGTTGTTGGTTAAATAGTTTAAAGATTATACACCAATGCGCAACTAAAATGAGCATGGGTCAAGTGTTCTTCTATTTTTGCACCACTTTTAATAATCTTGAATGGGAACCATAACCATGATTGGCCAGGTTTTACTGGCACTTTCCATACTTATTATATTTCACGAATGGGGTCATTTCCAAACCGCACGTTGGTTTGGCATTAAAGTCGAAAAGTTCTTCTTGTTTTTTGACGCTTGGGGCAAAAAGCTCTTCAGTTTCAAAAAAGGTGATACCGAATACGGCGTAGGCTGGCTACCACTTGGTGGTTACGTGAAAATTTCGGGTATGATAGATGAGTCAATGGATAAAGAATTCCTTGACAAAGAGCCTGAAGAATATGAATTCCGTTCAAAACCAGTTTGGCAGCGCTTAATTGTAATGCTTGGTGGCGTTACAGTAAACATCATTTTAGGTATCATTATCTACGGAATGGTGGTGTTTGTTTGGGGCGAGAGTTTCTTACCAATGGAAAAGGTACAAAATGGCATTGCAGTAAATGAAATTGGAAAGGAGATAGGCCTTCAAGATGGCGATAAAGTTTTGTTGGTTAATGGTCAAAAACCTGAAAAGTTTGATGACTTAACCGCAGTAGATGTGCTACTTTCTGACGGTAGTTATGTGGTAGAAAGAAATGGTAGCCAAGTAGAAGTGCCAATTCCAGGTGATATGGCAACACGCATAAAAAAGAGCGATGGTCCATTCATTTTTCCTAGAATAGAAAACAAAATTGACACCGTTATTGCTGGCAAAGGTTTAGAAAAAGCAGGGTTTAAGAAAGGCGATCTTATTTTAACAGTCAATGGCGAAGACATGCGCTATTTTCATGATATCCAGAAATACTTACAAGATCAAAAAGGAAAAACCATTGAGTTAGGCTACCAAAGAAATGGCAACCAATTAACAGCTCAAGTTGAAGTGAATGAAAGTGGCGAAATTGGTTTTGGGCCAGTTTTGCCTGAGTATGAAGATGAGTTCGACTCATTCGGAACTTCATTTGCCAAAGGCACAAGTAACGCTTTCTCTTTCCTTTTTGCCAATATTAAAGCATTTGGAAAAGTATTTAGCGGCGAAATAAATGCGAGCGAATCAGTGGCGGGACCAATCGGCATTGCCAGAATATTTGGTTCTACATGGGATTGGCATAAGTTCTGGAGTTTAACTGGAGCACTTTCAATGATTTTGGCATTCTTTAATGTATTGCCAATTCCTGCACTTGATGGTGGCCACGTATTCTTTTTACTTATTGAATGGGTTCGAGGTAAGCCACTTAGCGACAAAGCACTTGAACGAGCTCAAATTGTGGGTTTCGTAATTCTTTTGGCTTTAATGGTGCTCATTTTCGGTAACGACATATACAGGGCAATAATTGAGTAATAATCTTTTGTTCAATTAAGCGCTAGAATTACATTTGCGCACCCAATGCCGAAGTGGCGGAACTGGTAGACGCGCTGGATTCAAAATCCAGTTATGGCAACATAGTGTGGGTTCGAGTCCCACCTTCGGTACAAACAAAAAGAAACGACCCTTGCGGTCGTTTTTTTGTTTGTAGCTCGTGGGGCGAGAAGTTTATCCCGATGAAGCTTCAGCGCAATCGGGAAGTCCCACCTTCGGTACAAACAAAAAGAAACGACCCTTGCGGTCGTTTTTTTGTTTGTAGCTCGTGGGGCGAGAAGT
>JAGQWA010000097.1 GCA_020437725.1 Bacteroidota bacterium
TGACTACTAGAATTTCCGTCTTTGTATTCTCCTGTGGTAACAATATCACCATCAGGTAGTTCTACAGATGCAGATCCTTCAATAGTTATGTCTGGGTCTTCTGCCTGATCGTCATACCAACGTTTGAAGAGATTTTGTCCAGTGCAAGTAAAAGTTGCGGCAAGGAGTATTGCCAAGGATAAATAAATTTTCATGTTTAAAAAAATTAAGTTTCATTTTACCTACTCTCTTGAAGGCTTTTCGGTTTCCGCCTGTGTTTGGGATTTGAGTTCCAGATTCGAATTAATGTCTTAAAAACTGTGAGAAAAAATGGAATATGCCAAGTGTGTTGTTTGCACAGTTATCTGTGTAAAATTCGCACTTAAGTGTGCAGCACATTTTAATAGGGCAAAGTGAAATTTCTAAACCTATCTTGCACGCATGATTATGAATAAAGCTTGGGGGTTGCTTTTTGGCATGTTGAGTTTTTGCATTTTTTCGTGCAGTGAGAATAAACCAACTGAAACGGTTAGTGAGATAGAAACTTCCGAAAAGCTCGTATCAAGTAAACCAGTAATAGTGCTTCACGGCGGGGCTGGTTCGGTAACTCGAGATCATATTTCTGATTCTTTGGCGCAGGCCTATGAAAGCTCACTTAATGAAGCGTTGCAAATTGGATGGCGAATTTTAGAACAAGGCGGTTCATCGTTAGAAGCAGTTGAGCAAACCATTCGATTTTTAGAAAACGATCCTTTGTATAATGCCGGAAAAGGAAGCGTTTTAAATGCTCAAGGAATTGTTGAAAATGATGCTTCGATAATGGATGGAGCCTCTTTGCAAGCTGGAGCCATTGCCGGTGTTTATGGTTTGAAAAATCCCATTTCTGCCGCCAGATTGGTAAAAGACAGCACCAGTCATGTATTGCTTGCCGGAACTGGTGCATACAAATTCGCAAAAGAGAGTGGGTTAGAACTGGTAGATCAAGACTATTTTCTAACACCCATAAGGCTGAAAGACAAAATTGAAATTCTTAAAGAAAACAAGCATGGAACAGTTGGTGTTGCGGCCATTGACAAAAATGGAAATTTAGCGGCGGGCACCTCAACTGGGGGAATGCATAAAAAGAAATTTGGAAGGGTGGGAGATAGCCCCATAATTGGTGCCGGAACATATGCCAATAACAACACCTGTGCGGTTTCGTGCACGGGTCATGGCGAGTTTTTTATTAAAAATGCAGTGGCTTATGATATGCACGCGCTCATGGAATACAAAGGCTACACTGTGCAGCAGGCTGCCCAAGAAATAATACAGGATAAACTCGTTAAACAAAAGGCGCTAGGTGGGTTAATTGCCGTTGACAAGAATGGTAACGTGGCCATGGAGTTTAACACGCCTGGAATGTTTAGGGCCTATAAGAATGAAAATGAACAACATGTAGCAATGTTTGCGAACTAAATGGCCATAGAACTGTATTACCTTTAACTTAGTGCGCAATATTTGGATAGTATGAATGAGCATTTTGGTCCCTTCGGAAGCGAATCAGCTTATCTATTTCACGAAATGATTAAAGAAGCCGGCGATGCTGGCGAAGCAGGAAGAAAAAGCTATAAAAAGGGTGAAGTGATCTTTGAAGAAGATCGGCACCCGGCCAAACTCTATTGTGTAATTCATGGTAAGGTAAAGGTTTCGAGACTTAATGAAACTGGACGCGAACAAATAGTGAGACTTTATGGCCCAAATGAAGTGCTTGGTTACAAATCGCTGGTAATGGAATCGCCATACCATGCATCAGCAACGGCATTAGAAGAAACACAATTGGGGTTTGTAAGCAAAAGTGCTTTTGACAGAATAATTGATACCAACCCAAGAATAGCTCGCTTGTTCATGAAGATTCTATGCCAAAACCTTGATGAATCAGAAAATCAACTGGTGAGTTTGGCAAGTAAGAATATTAGAGAAAGAGTGGCTGGTGCACTGGTTCTGCTACAAAGAAAATTTGGCTTGAATAACGACAAAACGCTCGGAATTAACCTTTCAAGAGAAGAAATTGCTGGGATGATTGGCATTGCCACCGAGAACTTAAGTCGCACGCTTAGCCAGTTTAGAGACGAAGGCATTATTGATGCTTTGGGTAGAAAGATTGTAATTCTAGATACCGAGCAGCTTGAAGTGATAAGAGGGGAGATTTAGTTACAAATAACTCTCCCTATAAAGCTTTATTAATCCTAGTACTGCTACATAGTTTCCGCACAGAATTAAACCAAAGGCATCTTTTCCATCAGGATGAGAGAAATTGAATTTGCCTACTTCAGGAAAGTTCTGAGTAAGCAAAAACAAATAGCCAATAAAGCCAAGCGCAACCAAAACGTAATTAAGTTTTGATAAAGCAGCCAGCACCGAGCAAACAGCTGGAAATACATAGGCCAATACCCAAAACCAAGCATCAGTTCGCGAGTATTGGGTAAACGCCAAGCCTAAAAATGCAGCTGAAAATATGTAGTAAATGAATTTCCCCATGCCCGGTTCAAAAGTAATTTCCAGTTTGGCCTACAGCAAATTATCTAACAATATTCCGCATGCCATTGCCGCGTTTAACGATTCTGCTTTTCCTTTTCGTTCAATGGAAATTTTGTGAGTAACCAGATTCTCAATTTCTTGAGAAATGCCATGGCTTTCGCTTCCAATCACCAACGATAACGGCCATTTAGGTTCAATGCTTTTTACAGGGGTTGCATCTAAAAACGCACCCAAAACCTGAGCCATTTGCGCAGGAAGAAGTACAATTTCTTGTTGGGCTAATTGGGTAATCTTAATTCTAAAAATACTGCCCATGCTGGCTTGTACTGTCTTAGCGCTGAATGCATCGGTGCAATCTGGCGTCAAAAAAATTTCTTTCAGTCCATACCAATCAGCTAAACGAATCATGGTTCCCAAATTGCCCGGGTCTTTAATGCCATCAATAACCAAGTTGAGTTTATGGCCAAAACCATTGAACTCATTTTCGGGCAGTTGCAACACTGCTAAAACTTCGTTGGGAGTTGAAAGCTGAGAAATTTGGCTTAGTTCGCGGTCAGTTATTTCTTCGCCAGTTTCGCCATTTGAGCCTTGCCATTCTGGTAAATGAAAAAGGTGTTTTGGTTGCCAACCTTCAAGCAAAAGCTCGTTAACAAGTTTAGGCCCTTCAGCAACAAAAAGTCCGTGTAATTTGCGGTACTTCTTGTATTCAAGAGATTTTAAAAGCTTTATTTGATTCTTAGAAATCATTCAATACCCAATTTGCTAAAGGTTAATCTTAAAGTATTGCCGCTTGCCTTTGTTGTTATGCTGTTGGCAAATTCGTGCGGCCTGCACCGAAAAATACCCAAAGACCAATACCTGGTTAACAAAGTTAAATTGAAGCATGAGCCCAAAGCTTTAGAAAGCCAACTTTATAACTTGGTTGAAGAAAAACCTAACCGCAGAATATTTGGCATTACCCGTTTTCACTTGCGCCGATATTATTTCACCACTAAATGGAACAAGCGCATAAAACGTGTGAAAATTAAAGGTGAACCACCATCACTTTATTCTGAAGCAGCTACCAAGCGCAGTGCACAAAAAATGCAGATGTTGCTTAAAAACGAAGGATATTTTAACGCCAAAGTTGAACCCCAAGTACGCTATGGTTGGCGGCGCAATGCCAAAGTAATTTATGTGGTTAATGCCGGAAAACCCTACACCATTTTAAATCCTTTGAAGTTTGACATTAAAGATTCTACCGTTAGCGAATTGGTAGCTAAAGACAGGGTGAATAGCCACTTGCAACCTGGAACCAATTTTAGTAGTGTGCAGATAAGTGCAGAGCAAACTCGCCTTGTGGCAATGCTTAAAAACAATGGTTATTTTCATTTTTCACAAGACTTTGTGCACTTCGATATAGATTCAACCAATAAAAACCATAGAACTTCAGTTTCGGTTAGAATAAATAACCCCAAAGGTCAAAAAGAGCATCCAAAGGTTTATTTCAACACTTTTTGGGTTAACCCTAATTTTAGTTTCAAAGAAAAAAGCAAGGGCGACACGGTTGAAATGGGAAATAAATTTTACGTGCTAGGCACAGAAAATAACCCAATTAACAACATTATTTACTCGTATGTGTATGTTAAGTCTGGCCAGGAATACAACGCGGCCACCATGCAGCAATCGCTTAAAAAGCTACGAGCGTTGCAGCAGTTTAAATACATAGATTTAAAATATGGCGTTGACACCATTGCGCCCGATAGCCATTTGTTGAACGTGTACTTCAACCTTATTCCCTATAGCCGATACAGGTTCAATACCCAGCTAGAAATCAATACTTCAGAAGAGCAAGATGAAATTAGACTGCAATCTGATTATACCCGACTTTATGGTTTGGCCGGTAGTATGTCAATTACCGATATAAACTTTCTAAATAGTAGTATTCAGGCTGAATTGGCACTTTCTGGTGCGGCAGAAATTACCCAACTGCTTCAACCCCTTAATCTTTATAATGGTGAGCTTGGTATTACCAATTCCTTCTATTTTCCAAAACCTTTTTTAAATCAACTAATTCCTGACCATCTTGAACGCAACATCAATCAATCGCAATTGAGGTGGAAGGTTTTTAGAGAAACCAATCCTGATTATAGGCGAACTACCGGAACAGTGAACTTGGGTTATGCTTACAAAAAAGGCAAGTTTACCCATATTGTATCGCCAGTTGAATTTAGCTTGGTGGGAGCCAAATTGGTTGGCGATACCTTTAAAGCAACCATTGAAAATTCAAACAATCTCTATCTCAAAAACTTATTTGATAACCACGTAATAAGCGCTACCAGATGGATGGCCTACTATAATTCAAAAACCATTTCTGGAAAACGCTCTTATTGGGATATTCAACTCACAGTTTTTGAATTAGCGGGCAACACTTTATACAGTTTAGGCGCACTTACCAATGCTGCAGCAACTGGTGGCGACGAGCAAACTTTTAAGTATTCGCCGTTGGGTTTAAACTCTTTCCAATACTTCAAAGGCGATTATGATATTAGGTTTCATCAACCCACTTTTTTTGGGCATGAGTTTGTTTATAGGTCATATTTAGGCTTGGTAATTCCCTATGGAAATACCCCTAATGCCATTCCGTTCCAAAAGCGTTATTTCTCTGGTGGGTCTAACGGTATTAGAGGTTGGGCCATTAGAAATTTAGGCCCGGGTACTTACGATGACGCAGATGAAGACGAACTCATTTTCTTGCAATCGGGCGATATTAAATTGGAATTCAATTTTGAATACCGGTTTGAACTTTCTGATGTGCTAAACATGGCCGTTTTTATGGATGCAGGCAATGTTTGGAACCACCCAAGAAACAATGTAGATGTAGCCGGCGGCGATTTTGCCTTTAATACCTTCTATAAACAATTAGCAGTTGCCGGCGGCGTTGGTACCCGTTTCGACTTTACCTATTTTGTTTTTAGGCTTGACCTAGGTTTACCGCTTAGAGATCCTTCAGCGCCTGATGGAGAAAAATGGATGCCCGATAAGTATTATGCCCCTTTTAAATTATTCCAAACTCCGCAACTCAATTTCGGAATTGGCTATCCTTTCTAGATCAGTGGTATGTTTTAGTCGAATTCAAGTTGTTGTCACTTCAAAATGTTGTCTAAAAAGTTCGTTGGTCATCCTGTTCCGATTGCTATCGGAACAGGATCTCATTCATCTGGCTGTGTATCGAATACTAAGATCCTGAAACATGTTCAGGATGACTGCTTTATTTACTTTTTTAGACGGCTTTTTACAAAGAATGAAAAATGATTTACCTATAGATTCTATTTAGCATTATTCATTGCATTATTCACCTTTAATAAGAAGTTTGCAGCATGCGCATTTTATCGTTTATCGCACTACTAGCTTGTGTTTTTGGGGTTGAAAAAATCTCAGCTCAACAGATTGATCCCATTTCCATTCAATTTCGTGCAACCAATGAAAAGAACATGGATTCTTTTTCATTTTGGTGGAGTAACTACCGTTCTACAACGGCTACCCTGAGTGCCACTGAGATGCCAGAAGTGTATGGCACCAATCCTTATTCTTTTAAGTTTAGCAAGAACCAAATTTCTACTGGCGACTCAACCAAGGTTACCGTCTATTTTGCGCCTAAACAAAATGTAGAACACCAAAATGCCCTTTGGTTTCAATCGTCAAATGGCGAAACTTTTTTGGTAAGTGTGCAAGGGCAGGGTGCATTTAGTATGCCTTATTACAGCTCTACCCAAAATAAAAGCCACGAAGACTTAAAATCTGCTCTCACCACCTTAACCGGGCAGAACTATAAACAGCAAGGCTACAATGGAGCGCGCGATGAAATGTATGCCGATATTGATAATGTTTCTGGCAAAGTAGAATGTGTTTATACAGGTAGAACAGCCACTTTTAACTCTAGAACCGGCGCCAATAACAATAGTTTTAACTGTGAGCATACCTGGCCGCAATCCCTTTTCAGTTCAAATGAACCCATGAAATCAGACATACACCATTTGTTTTCTACAGATGCCAATGCCAATAGTCAACGCGGCAATTTGCCTTTTGGCCAAGTAAGTGGTAGTGGCAGTTGGAACGAAGGTGGTTCAAAGAAAAGCAGTAGTGTTTTTGAACCAAGAGATGCGCACAAGGGCGATTGTGCCAGAGCCATGATGTATTTCGTAATTAGATATGGCGATTACGGAAACTTTTTTGCGCAACAAGAGCAAATACTGCGTTCATGGCACCAGTCGTTTCCACCTACAACCAAGTCAGAGAAAAGGAATAATGACATTTACGGTTTGCAGAAAAACCGCAATCCCTTTGTTGACTATCCGCAATTGGTTTATCGCTTTAATTCATTCACCAAAACATCAACAGAGCAATTAGAAAATGACGTTTACATAAACACCAGCGATGTGAATTTTGGAATTGCTAAACCACCATTTGGCGGACTAACGGTTTATAAAACCATTGTAAACCGCAGCGATAAAACAGTAACACTAAGCAATTTTCAATTTTCGCAAAGCGAGCATGTTGTTGCCGGACTTAGAAATGGCGAATTGGAATTGGCGCCCGGAGAAGGAAAGCAGATTAGAATTCTCATTAGTGCTATGTACGACAATGTGCAAACTCAGTTTCAATTCAAAACCAGCAATGCCAAAACACCAACGGTTTCGTTCAATATTTCAGGAAAAATAGACCGCAGTATTTCTGTTAATGAAATGGTTCAGCCAGAAATTCATTTATTCCCAAACCCATCAAATGGTAAATTCCATTTTGCAAGCAATTCTGAAGTAGCAATCATCTCAGTTTTTAATTCGCAAGGCAAGCAAATTTCATTTCTTCAAGACCAAAACCAGCTTATTATCGATGCCAAAAACGAAGGCATTTATTGGGTAATGCTTAGGAATGAAAATGCGATTTTGAACAGGAAGGTGGTTATTAGGTAGGCATTTGCGATTAGCCAATAGCCATTAGCGGGTTTTTGGAGTGACTAGTAACTAGGGAATAGTCATTAGAGCATTCTGGCAAAAGGATTTTGATGTACTTTTCAAGAATTTGAACTTATGGCGAAAATGTGCTAAGTCCTTATTCTCAATTTTCTAAATCAAAATTTAGAAGCTCCGACTTGATAAAGATTTAAAAATCAATTACTGTTATTTAATGATGAACAGGATGTAGGTGTCGATGAAAAATATAATGACCTAAATATTTGGTATTTTAAAAAAAAAAAAACAGATTGTTGCTTCAAAATAAATTAAAAGCGAACACTATGAATAACAAATCACCTCCGATTGGAATCAACATTCCATTTCAAATTCATTTATTCAAATTATAACAAAACAGCTCGATCGCCGCTCACAACATTGACCGAGCTGAATTCACTAACTAAATATTATAGCTAATGCACAAATTTAAACTTTTATTGGCCGTAGTTCTATTAAACCAATCTACGGTTATTGCGCAAAATTTCGAATGTGTCATTTTGCAAGACTCTATGAATGACACAACAAATGGTCTATACGACATTCTTCCACCATACATTTGTGGAAGTCCTTCTGACTATTCAACAGACCCTGATTATCTAGAACAAACGCCTATTAAAACTATACGTCTTGTTTTACATATACTTCAAGATGTTAACGGAAATGGTAATTTTGATGATATTGATATAAATGATCAATCGCATAATTCTCAAAGCGAGTTTATTGGCAAGCTTTTTAATAGTTTGAATAGCCGTTATGCCGATTTTAAAGAAGAAACGAGACAATATCCAAATAATCCCGTGCCCGCAATGGGAGATAGTAGAATTAGATTTGAACTGCTACAACAAAATATTTATAATCATAAATACGAAGATTTTGACGATTATGATGATGGTACCAATAATGGGGGTTCCCCAGATTCTAGATTAGGTATAGCATATAATAAGTAGGTGGCAAACAATCCAAATGTAACCCATAAAGAAGATGCTCTTCATCTTTTCTTTTTTCCTGTCAAATTTGGATCGAAGGGTACAGATTGGGTAGATTTTCTAGGTGACAATAAAGCAGCTATTAATGGGCCATTTGAAGTTTTTTCTGACAATGGTGGAAATTCATCTTATTTGACAATCGGAACATTGTCGCATGAAATTGGTCATTTGTTAGGACTTAAGCACACTAATCGCTTTGATAACGGTCCATGTAATTCTTTACAAAATGACTATTGTGATGACACACCACCATCGGGTTCTTTAAATCCCTGTAAATGCCCACCTCCAAGTACTGATGATTGTGGGTGCTGGAACGGATTAGCTTCCGACAATGGCCATACAGGTGATGACGAACCATGTTCAAACAACATGATGACTTATAATGCAAAAGCCAATGCCTTAACACCTTGCCAAATAGGACGGATGCATTATTTTCTCATGCACAATGGCCCGAACAATTATTGGATTAATGATTATTGTGATTATGATGCGAACGAAACAATCACTATCCCCTCGGGTACTGGTTTCACGTGGGCAAATACCCGTTATCTAAAAGGTGACCTAGTTATTGAATCAGGCGCAACACTTACCTTAAAATGTTATCTATCATTGCCAGAAGGTGCTGAGATTATCGTAAAAGCTGGAGGTAAATTAATTATCGATGGTGGGCGTGTAGGTAATGTTTGTGAAGAAACGTTCGCAGGTATTAGAGTTTATGGAAATAGTCATTCGAATCAAACATCGAGTAGTCAAGGCTTGGTTATTCTAAAAAATGGAGCCACAATTGAAAATGCTAAAATTGGTATTAGCTTAATTGGTAAGAAAACCAATGGTGATTTAGATTGGAATTCTTGTGGAGGATATGTTTTGGCCTCAGATGCTGTTTTTAAAAACAACAGAAAAGACGTTGAGTTTATGAGCTATCACCCTAAAAATTCCGGTGGTTTTGAAGTAAACAATCGTTCTTATTTTTTTAATTGTGAGTTTATTACTGACAACTTTGAAACAATAACCATAAATTCACTGGCATTTAGGGAGCACGTTACAATGTGGGATGTAAATGGAGTGAGATTCTTGGGTTGCACTTTTGAAGATCAAAGAAGCGGAATGGCTCCTGTGGCTTCAAGAACAGGTCTGTTTTCGATTCATTCCAATTATGAAATAAACCATCGTTGCATAAATATGCCTAATTGTACCAATTACGACAAAACCAAATTCATCAATCTCTCACAAGGAGTCTCAAGCTATGGAAATGGTTCTAAAGGATTAATAAGGCTTGAAAACTGTGAGTTCGAAACGTTTAACGGTGTTTATCTTAACGGCACATTTGAAAGCCAAGTGAGAGCAAATTC
>JAGQWA010000098.1 GCA_020437725.1 Bacteroidota bacterium
AATTATAGATTATTCTGGCCAAGTGATTTTAGATCTAAACCGTTCAAATTCTAGTGTTCCACTCTCAATTGATGTTTCTGAGCTTAAAAGTGGAATGTATTTTATTCAGACGGTTCAATCAGAAATAAATAGCCGAGCAAAGCTTATAATTAATAAATAGTATTTGCTGGATATTAATTTTTGAGCAATAATTGCTCTAAACATGAAGCGAAATGTTACCAACTTTACATTTGCTATCATGAGATACTTGCTTCTGTTATTTGCCTTTATCGTTTTTTTGGGTTCAAAAGCCCAACAAACCCCTTTTGAGACTGGAAATGGCAATACAACTGCCACTTATGATGAATGCATCAAATTCTATCGTGACCTTGATGCAGCGCATAAAACAGTAAAAATGTATTCTTATGGCCAAACTGATGCGGGTAAACCATTGCATTTAGTAGTGGTTGCCAATAAAGAATTGCCAGGGCAGGGACTGCTTCAACCATTTATTAAAAAAGAGAAAGAAACGCATAACAAGGCTGTTTTTTTGGTAATGAATGGCATTCACCCAGGCGAACCGTGCGGAATTGACGCCAGCATGATGTTGGCTCGAGATTTGGCAAAAAGCAAAAGCAAAATGCTCGATGACATAATTGTATGTTTTATTCCGGTTTATAATGTTGGTGGAATGCTTAATAGAGACGCTTATAGCCGTGCCAATCAAGATGGGCCAGAAGAGCACGGTTTTAGGGGCAACGCACAAAACCTTGATTTAAACCGCGACTTCATTAAAGCGGATTCAAAAAATACTTGGGCTTTTTGGGAGCTTTTTCATGAATGGAAACCTGATGTTTTTCTAGACAATCACACCACAAACGGGTCAGATCACCAATACACCATGACCCTAATTACATCGCAAAAAGACAAACAAAACGAAGGAGTAAAAGACTATTTACAAACCATGGAACCCATGCTTTATAGCAAAATGAAAGAGCGTGGAGACGAAATGTCGCCCTATATAAACGTGCATGGCGAACCGGTTGACGACCATTTTGAAGGTTTTTTAGAAACGCCTAGATACTCAACAGGTTATACAACATTGTTTGGCACCGTTTCATTCGTTGCCGAAGCCCACATGCTAAAGCAGTTTAAGGATAGAGTAAACTCAACCTACCGATTAATGGAAGTGTTTTTAGAAACCATAAAGGCCACCAAATTCGACCTGATGAAACGGCATTTAAAAACCATTACCCATGAAAACCAATTAAAACAGTGGCCTATTTATTGGGAGTTAGATAAAACCAAGTTTGAAACCATAAACTTTAAAGGTTTTGAAGCAGAGTGGTCAACCAGCCCCATAACAGGGCAGAAGCGTTATACTTTTAATCACGATAAACCTTTTACCAAAGAAATCAAGTTTTACAACACTTATCTAGCCACCAAGTTTGCTAACAAGCCTTTTGCGTATATCATTCCACAAGGGCAAAATGAAGTAATTGTGCGGTTAAAAGCCAATCATTGTTTGTTAAGGCAGCTTTCTAATAATACCAAATTGCAGGTGCAATACAGCAAGATTATTGAGTTTGATACCCGCAAACAACCTTACGAAGGCCACTACCAACATTTCGACACCAAAGTTGAAATTGATTCGGCTGAAATTACTTTTCAGGCTGGAGATTATGTGTTGCTTTTACCTAATCGATTTGCTATAGAAACCCTTGAGCACGAAGCACATGATGCATTTTTTAACTGGAATTTCTTTGATTCTTACTTGCAACAAAAAGAGTGGTTTTCTAGCTATGTTTTTGAAGACATGGCTGTTGAAATTCTTGAAAACGATGCTGAGCTAAAAACAGCGTTTGAAACTAAAAAAGCCAACGATGAGAATTTCAAAAATTCAGCGTTTGCTCAGCTTTACTACATTTATCAGCATTCGCCTTATTATGAAGAAGAGCACATGCGCATGCCGGTGTTTAAATTAATGGAAATGAAGGATTTGAATTTATATTAAGAGATAAGCTACTTCTAACATAATCTAAGTTCACCCCAAACTTCTTATCCTTTAAAAAGAAATAGAAATGCCCATTTATGCATTCTCTATTTTCACCCTAGATTTTTATCTATAATATGAAACCAAATTTCAAAGGCATGAGGGTAGCCAGCGTCATCATCATTCTAATTTCAATATGCTTTTCAAGTTTTGGCCAAGAGATAATTAAAGCGCCAACCAGAGCAGATCATTGGTTTTATTATAAGTTGAATGAACAACAAGCCAAGAAGTACATACTTAGGCCACAAACACCAATTGATAGTTTAGCTACTGACTTCGTAGCAAAATTTCATCGAGACTCATCTCAAAATACCAATGGGTTTGAACATGGGTATTACCTGAAAATAAGATTTGATGGGCTTACTGCAACTCACGAACTTTTTATTCAGAATTACTTTCAAATTGTTACCAATGGTTTTAATGGCGAAGGCCAAATAACGGTGGCTAATTTTAAAGGCGAGCTTATTAGGAATGCCAATATTGAAACACAATCAGGCTCGGTTATTTCTTACAAACCGAGTTGTGGTTGTTATTCTATCACTGAAACTCTACAGAATGAGCTATTGAAAGTGAGTGCCAATGGCTATTTTCATTACATGTGGGCTACATCTTATGGTGTGCAAATTCCAGCGGCAGATAAATCAAATCCATATAAAGGCACTAAAATTTACCCAGGCTATTTTGTTAGCAACAAGCCCATGTATCGCCATTTTGATACGCTTAAAACCAAGGCTTTTTTAACCGATTGGCGGGGCAAAAGGCTCAAGAAAAAAGTGTTTTACTACGCCAATTTTAATGGCAAATACCAACAAATTGGCAAAGCCAAACCAACCACAAAAGGAGCTTATGTTTTCAATTTTTATCTGAATGACTCTATTCAATTCAATAACTATTATCAGGTAGATATTAGACTAAGAGACAGCACTTTGCTAAAATCATTGCCCGTTAAACTGCTTGATTACGAGTTAAATAAAGTGGTTTTTGATATTAGCTGTGGGCCAACAGTTATAAAAGCAGGAGACTCTTTTTATTTCAGAGCAAGCGCTTATGATAAGAATGAACTTCCGGTTTTAGATGCCAGGATTAAATACACTTTTAGTCTTTCACGCGTTTTGTCAATAATTCCTGATAAGCTATACATTCCAGATTCGGCTTTTACGGAGTTATTTAGTGCAGAAACGCTAATAGACCCAACGGGTAATAGCCTTATTTACATTCCCGATTCGCTATACATTCCTGGTAGGGCACAGTACCGTTTGCAAATTGCAATGGTTAGCGCCACGGGTCAAAACATCAGTAGGGATTATAATGTTACCTATTTGCCTGATAGTCAACAATACAGCGCTTTTCAAATTGGGCAGAAAATGCATTTTGTGTATAGCCAGCGCGGCAAAAACATTGCAAAACCGGCTACGCTTAAGACCTTTTATAGGGGAGTTGAATTATGGACCAAAGAAGTGGAACTGCCATACGAACACACGTTAACGCCCAATGAATATGCATTCCATTTGTTTGATGGCGACTCGTTAATACTTCAAAAGGAAGCCGTTGCCAATGTTGATTTAAAAATTGAAGGCACTAGAACTTCAGATTCTTTTAGCCTAAAAGTTAAAAGTCCAAATGAACACAAAACCACTTTTTTCTATCGTCTTTATGCCAATAGAGAATTAGTGGAAGAAGGAGAAGGCATTGAATTTAATTTTAACACCAACGATAAAAGTCTGGCATCATACTACCTTATTTACGGGTATTATTGGCATGGAAGCAATAGGGTTTTTGAGCAAGCATGGCATTTAAAAGAAAAAGAATTAAAGGTTGAAATAAACCAGCCTGAAAAAATTTTTCCGGGTGAATATGTTCCAATTGCGGTTAAGGTAAGCAACTACAAAGGCAAACCACAAGGTGATGTAAATCTTACGGCTTGGGCGGTAAACAACGAATTTGGCAATATTCCAATGCCACAATTGCCATACTTCGGTAGGCGTTTTCCGCAATTGCTCAGAAACACCAACTTTAGTGTTACCCATGCAAGAGCAACTGGATCTCAACTTATTACTAACACCATTTGCGAGCATTTTAACTTGCATAAATACCCGTATTATCAGTGGTCTTTTCCGGGCAAACACGCCAAAATATTTAATCATAAACTAGAATACAAAGAGCCTGAGTTTTTTCCATTTGTAATGAAAAATGGCTTGCCTATTAGAATTGAGTATATAAAACTCAATGACGAACTTGTATTTCTTGGCAAGATTTATAGAACGCCAAAAGCGGCCATTAGACACGCTGCAGGAACTTTCAAATTGAGCATAAGAACCACTGATACGCTCATAGTTGTGAATGATTTTGAGTTGGTTGATTCTTTCAAAACCATTTTAAGCCTAGATGTAGAGCACGCCGAGAAAAACATTGAATTTAAAGATGCCCTAAACGGCCGTTTGAACCAAGCTGAATTAGATGACCTAAGCAGATCGCTTCTGTTTTTTCAAGTGCCAGTTAATCTGAACGATACCATTTGGGTGTATCAAAACAACAAAACCACTTTTCATGTTAGCACCAACTATTTATACCAGCCCATTCAAATTCCGCAGGTTGCTAATTACTTCTATCAAATACCGGGAATGAATCCTGGGCCAGCGGTCATTTCAATTGCTGGCGATTCTTTCTTTATCAATTTCAACCACAATAACTATTATGTGTGGCAACCGCCTAATTCTTACCAAAAAACAGCCGGACTTTTAAAGGCTTACCCAATTCCTGAGCGGCCTATTAATTGGGAATATTTCGCCACCACCAACACTAATAATCCTTCTTACTATTGGTTAAATCATTATGCCTACAGAACTCAACGAGAAATTAGAAATAGAGCCGTTTTTCATACCAAGCCAAAGCCTTCTCCAAATGCACCTTCAAAGCCTAGAAATTACTATCTCGAATCGTTATTGCCTTATAATCACGCACCATCTGAAGTAAACAACAACGAGATTTTGAAAACCCAAGTAAGGGTGTTTAATCCTGGTTTTCATTCAATTGACAAAAAGTGGTTGTTTAATAAAGAACATAAAGATTGGATTTGGGCCAATAGCTACAATTCTCGTGGAGAAGCGAGTTATTATTTGCCATTTGGAAACTATGAACTGGTAATGCTTAAAAACATGGGCAAAATTCAAGTTCAAGCATTTGAAGTAAAGAAAGGTTTCCAACTTTATATGAATGTGCAAAACGATGGTTTTAAAACGATTGAAGAGCCAGAAGAAGGCCTTTTTGAAGTTGAAACGCCAAGCAATTCAGCTGTTGAAGGTTACAGAAAACGCGTGCACGAAGTATGCCGACCAGCCTTTGGAGAAACCGACTTATATCCGCTTCAGCGCAAAGTAATGTTGGTTAAATCTGAGAAAAAGCCGGGTGAAAAAGCATCGGTTTTAGGGGTGGTTAAAGATTATTACTCAGGGCAGCGCATTACCAATGTAGAAGTGATTTTGGAGCAAGAAGGCGTGTTTGTTAACTCTCAGAAAACCAATAGTTGGGGCGAGTTTTTATTCGAAGATTTGCCACAGGGTTCATTTCAAGTAAAGCTGCGATATAGCGGTTATTATTACACTTTGCTTTACAATGTAAAACTGGTTAAAGAACGCCGGCAAAACATTCAAGTTTTAATGCTGCCTTGGCAAAGAGAAGAAGGTAAAATAATAGCTGGAAAAGATTTGAAAGTAACGGATACACTCAGGCTAGATGCTTTTGAAGATGTAGAGATTGCTGAAGAAAAGATATTTTCATCTCAAGGTGCTAGGGATTATAACGAGAGTTACAGCAAGTCTAGAAGTAGTTATTCAGATGAAAGTTATGGCGCTGCTCCAATGTATACAAATGCATCAAGCAGTTATGGTGCCGATTATTATGATGATTACGACGGAGAAGCATTTCAGTGGAATTCAAAGCCCAAGGAAGTTTCAATTGACAATATGGGCACTTATGAAGTAGTCAAACAAAACGGTAATGAAGATCTATCTGACGAAAAGCGCAAAATGCTGGGCTTAGAAAATAATCTTTCCAGAAAAGAGCTTGAAGAAAACCTGCAAGCACGCAACAAAGGTCGACTAAGAGACAACTTTAAAGATTACGCTTTTTGGGTGCCAAATCTTGAAACCGATCCTGATGGAATGGCCTATTTCACCGTTCAATACCCTGATAATATTACCAGCTGGCAAACCATTGTGCCTGCAATGGATGGAAGGCGCCAAACTGGTTTAGGCTTGGCCACAACTAAAGCTTATTTGCCAATTACGGCTCAACTAGGGTTACCAAGATTTTTGGTTGAAGGAGACTCTGTTGACATTATTTCTAAAGTGTATAACTACACCGATTCGGCCACTATGTTTAGGGCAAGTGTCTCGCTAAATGATTCGGTAGTTGATGCATTTAGGCAGAAATCAGAAGGCATTAATGTGAAGAAAACCAGAATTAGCCACTCAGAAGTAGGAGATCTGGACATACAATTTGTAATGAAAACTGATGATGGTTTTCTTGATGGTGAAAAAAGAACCATTCCTGTAAAAACCAGCGAAATTGAACGAGTAGAAACCCAAGATTTAAAATTAACCGCTAAACAAGAAGTAAGCATAGTTGCCAACAACGAACCCACTCAAGTAATAATCTACAATCAAGAGCAGCAATTGCTACTTGAAAAAGCGGTTCGGCTTAAGAACTACCATTATGGCTGCAACGAGCAAACCGCTTCAAAGCTCATGGCCGTTTTATTAGAAAAGCAACTTTATCAGCAAACAGGGCAAGCTTTTAATGATAACCAACTAATTCTCGATTTAATAAACCGCCTTTCGAGCACACAGAACAAAAATGGCTCTTGGGGTTGGTGGCAAAACAACGATGCTGACAATTGGATGACCATTTACATTACCGATGTGCTAAGCAAAGCCGCAGCCCAGGGTTATGACAGTCGCGCTTACAACAAAGGCATGCAGTATGTAACCCGCAAATACAAAGCATTTGCTACCACCAATAAGTTAAAAGCCATGCAAATGATGCTTAATTGGTCGCTAATGCCTGATACTACGGGTTATTCATCTATTAAAAGAGGCCAACTGGGTATGTATGAAAGTTTGCTTACTGTAAATATTGACCAAATGCTTGGCTTAAAAGTAAACCTGCAAAAACGTGTGCTCGAAAAAGCCCAAATTGACCCGACAGGAGTGGTTTCTTGGAGTGGTTATTCTTATCGCTATAATAGCAATGCAACTATGAGCACCTTGCTGGCCTACAAAGCCATTCAATATGCAAACGATACACAACATTTTCATTGGTTGCGAGCCATTGAAAATGGGCTACTCTACGGACAGTCGAGTAGTTATAATACTTTGGAACAGGCTTCTATTTTGGGCTTAATGGCGCAGAATAAGAAGAAAGCAGGTAATTATCCAACCATTTGGGTAAATGGCAAGAAACATTCTGAGTTTCCCATAGTGCTAGAAATGAATGATACTGACACTGCCAAACTGAAAATGGAAGGTGAAGGCTTTTCGCCTGTTTCCATTTATAGAACGGTAACCATTAAAAATGCAGAAGCTGATTCAGGTTTCTTCGAAGTGTTTACCAAGTTAAGCCAAGCAGGTAATGAAAGCAACAATTTAAATATGGGTAAACCATCCACCTTAAGTGCCAAGGTTGAAAATAGATTGTCTGCTAAACATGTTATGATAGAGATTCCAATCCCAGCCGGATGCAGTTATGTGAATCAACTCGAAAGAACATTGAGTTACGAATCTCACAGAGAATATTTCAAAGATCGAGTAGTGATATTCTGCGAAAACCTGCCGCCAGGTTCTCATACTTTTAATGTGAGTATAGATCCGCGATTTACCGGTAAATACACACTGGTTCCAGCCACAGCACAACTCATGTATTTCCCGCATAAAATGGGCAATTCAGCCACCAAAAAAGTAGAGATAGGTTTTTAATAGAAAAAACTTATATTCGATTCAATTTAAATAACGAATCAAATGAGATTTTTAACTTTATTAGCTATTTTGTTGTTCTGGAATACATTATCAGCCAAAATTCACATTAATACTATTTGGTCAAATTCTGAAAGCGGAGTGGTAGATGAGTATTCCTGGTCTAATAGTATCGTAGATAATAATAATAATGTTATTACAATTGCTAATAAGATTAATGGTTCTGACTTTGATATACTGGTGAAATCCTATGATCAAAATGGCTCTTTAAACTGGACATACACATATGATAGTGGGAATGGAGCGCGTGATCGAGCTTTGAAGGTACTAGTTGATAATAACGATAATTACTATGTCGTGGGAAGCTCTGAAGATTTAACGAGTGGACATGACGTATTGATTTTTAAACTGAGCAGTTCTGGTGCTTTACAATGGGATGAGTTTTGGAATGGAAGTGAAAATAGAGATGACTTGCCAACAGATGCAGAAATAACTTCAAGTGGGGATGTTCTTGTCACTGGTATTTCTAATCATTCATCTCCTGAACACTTAAATGGTGCGTCTGATGCAGACATTTTCGCTTTGAAATGTCTATCCACTGGTAGCATTAATTGGGATAAGGAGCTGGATCTGGATGGTTACGATGATATTTCAGTTGGATGTACATTCGATGGTTCCTATTTATACGTAGGTGCGCATTCCACATTTTCGTCAACAATAAATAAAATTACAATACTAAAAATAGATGAGATATATGGAGGTCTCGAAACAACTATTCAAGAGTCTTCGGTATCCAAAGACATTTGTAGTGATATCATTGCCAAAAATGGTAGTGTTTACGTCATTGGAAGAACTGGGATTTCTAAGAATGCAAGCATAATAAAATACAGTGCATCATTAATTAAACAGTGGCAAACGGACATTAATCCGAACAATCATGGTGCCTTGTGTAGAAACCTGTATGTTTCAACTTCAGGAGAAGTTTATGTTAATATTGAATTTACAGGCCATAGTGGGCAAGGAAATGGGAGGACTGCAAAGATTAACTCAGATGGAACAGTGGATTGGAATCTAGATTTTGAAGCTTATGAAGTGGATGATGTTCTAAAGGCCAAGAGTCTTAATTTTAATAATAATAAGCTGATTGCTATTTATGACGAAAAAAATCCTAATTCAAAAGACAAGACGGGAGCCTTCATAATTGATGTTTCTGGAGAAGTTGAAAGATATATTGAATTAGAGAACGGGGCTTTTGCCGAGACAAATGATATTGATTTTATCTCAAATAATCTCGTATTCACTACGGTCGTTGAAGAAACTATTGGAAGTGGTAGGAAATCAATAGTCACTCTAAAAGAGTATTATGAATTTGATTTTACAATTGAGACTGATGTTAATTGAAGTTGGATCAATAACGCTGTTATAATCAGTTCTGATTTAGTAAATTATAATACTTCTGTTATAAATAATATGGATTACGAATATGGTTCATTGAACAATTTTTTTAGTGGCACTTTGGTTGGTGAGATTTCAAGTGTGGTCGGCATTTCATCAGATCAGCTTAATGTAGTAAAAATATATCCAGAAAGAACTCTCGCTGATACTGTGGACACAAATCTAAATACAGGTTTACCCTTTAGAACATCCAATTTTATGCTTGATTTGTTATTGTACTTTCCTTCAAGTCTGGATGCTATGGATGTAGTTGACGATTTGAATTCGATTAGCAACTATTTTATTAATGCAAGAATTAACCATGTCGCTGAAATTGCAACAACCCCTAATGATCCAAATTTTGAGAAACAAAAAGGTTTTTGGCC
>JAGQWA010000099.1 GCA_020437725.1 Bacteroidota bacterium
AGCCAGAATGTGGTGATAAAGCTCATTGCTATAAATGTGGTTGTTCATATTGTGAGTTTCATAATAATTGGATTAATAGGCCTTGGTGGAAGGCAAGTTGCAGTTGATGCATATAACGGCTTTGTTAGTTGGCTTTGGCTACCTGGCGATATTGGTACCTTTATTACGAGACCGTGGACTTTAATAACCCACTTTTTTCTGCACACACGTGGTTTTTCTCATCTATTTTGGAACATGTTGTTCCTTCTTTGGTTTGGTAGAATTTTCCAAAACTTAATGGGAAATGCTAGAACATTGGCACTTTATCTTTTTGCCGGACTCTGCGGTGGTGTAGCTTTTATGCTCTTTTCGCAGGTAATACCTATTATGAGCACATCATCAGTTATGGCTGGTGCTTCAGGTGCAGTTACGGCAATTGTGGTAGGTGCGGCTACACTAACCCCAAATTATGAAATTAGACTTATGTTTTTCGGCAACATCAAAATCTGGTGGATTGCCGCATTTCAAGTTATTGCTGATTTGGTTTATCTCTCTGCTAATAACACTGGTGGGCATTTTGCACATTTAACCGGCGCATTAGTTGGTTATTTATATGTTACTCAATTACAAAAAGGAACCGATATAGCCGACTGGACGGTAAACGTGATGAACTTTTTTGGTTCGGCTTTTAAACGATCGCCCAAACAGCCAGCTTTTAAAGTACACAGAAATGAGAGAGCCAACAGCAACAATTCTTCTAAAAAGACACCCTTTAAAGAGGTTAGTCAAGAAGAAATAGATGCCATTCTCGACAAGATTTCTAAATCAGGATATGACAGTTTAACTGCTAAAGAAAAAGAGATTCTCTTTAAAGCCAATAAATAGCCTTTATTTTACCAATTGCCGTTTTGCTAAAACGGTATCGCCTTGTGCCAGGTATAAATTATAAAGCATTTGACGAGTATTTGCGTGCATAGGTGCAATTTCTTTGCATTTCTCGAAGTATATGATGGCCTTTTTGGGTTGGTTTATTGCTTCTTTGGCGTAATAGGCTCCGGCATAAAAGTTTATTAAGAATTTGTCTTTTTCAATATTTAAGCAATTCTTAATGTACCGCTCGGTGCTTTCTAAATTCATTAATTCAAGATCTAAGAAAATTTGGCTGGTATAGGATTTATATAAACTTGAGTCTATTCCTAAGGTTTGTGGGTTAAGCTTTAGCACAGTTTCATAATTAGCAATAGCCCCAATAAAATCACCATTCGAGAAATTTACAGCACCAACCTTCATAATTGCTTTAGAATAGTTTACCCTAAACTCAGGTATTCTACCTAGTTGTGGGTAAGCCAACGCATATTGTTTAACAGCTTCTTTCTCTCTGGCTGTATTAAAAAGCAAGTCGGCATAAACTGCATGTAGAAAAGGGTTGTTGTATTTTTTTAATGCATTCAAAATCATTTTCTCTGCCCTAGGTGCAACTTCAGCCCTAATTGCAGGCATTGAAATGGCGCTATCTGCTGCGTTTTGAATGGCGGTAATGGTAGCAAATTCATCATCAGAATGCTCTTCCTTTTTCTTCATGGTATATTTCTTATCCAATGCCGGAAGATTTTCGCCCCTATCTATGGCTTGTTTCGATTCTTGATCTTTCACCAAATTTTTTTCGGGTGAAAAACTATCTAAAGGTTCTTGACCACTTGTTTTAGCAAGCACCGTTGAATTTTGCTCTCTTGGCTTATCAGATTCTGGCCAAAATACCCAGGCACAAACACCTATTCCAGCCAAAATTGCGATGAGGGTGGTTATGTTTTTTCCTTTCATTAAAGGTTGAATTTTTTTAGAGTACGAATAGAACCAAAGAGCGGTTGTTAGTTCATGTGCGGAATATTCTCTAGGGTGTTCAACAAGAAATTCCAGAATTTCTCAACCGATGCAATATGTACTTTCTCGTCGGGCGAGTGTGGTCCTTTAATGTTTGGGCCAAACGAAATCATGTGCAATTTAGGATAGTGTTTGCCAATAATGCCGCATTCTAAACCAGCATGGCAAGCTTTTACTTGTGGTTCTTCGTTGAACATGTTGGTATATAGCGAGCGCATGGTTTTAAGAATTGGCGCATCAGGCAAAGGTGCCCAACCTGGATACTCGCCGCCCTGCTCTACTTTGGCTCCCATTAATTGAAAAGCGGCTTTTAGCGAGTTGGCTAAGTCCATTTTTGAAGAATCAACTGAGCTTCTGGTTAAGCATTGCGCCATAAACTGGCCATCTTTTACCAATATTCTGGCAAGGCTGTTAGAAGTTTCAACCAAGTCAGGTATATCAGCACTCATGCGGTAAACACCATTGTGTAACACATAAATGGCTGCAAGCATTTGTTCTTGCAATGCCAATGGCAACACTTTTTCAGGTGTTGAAGCATTGCTTATTTCAATGCTCAAATTAGGCTCGGTTGTAGCGTATTCGGCTTTAATTTCACTTGCCAGATTTTGCACATGGTTTTTCATTTCAGTGGCATTGGCCACGGCAATTGTTGCATTAGATTCACGTGGAATGGCATTTCGCAATCCGCCACCATCTATGCTTGAAATTCTGGTTCCAAAACTTGCGTTGGTTCCAAACAACAAACGGTTCATGATTTTATTGGCATTGCCCAATCCAAGATGAATGTCCATACCTGAGTGGCCGCCTTTTAACCCTTTAACCGATATTGAAAGCCCTGACAAACCGGCTAGAGTAGCTTCCTCAGTATAACTAAGCGATGCATTTGTGTCTATTCCGCCAGCGCAACCAATGCAAAGTTCATCATCATCTTCAGTATCAAGATTTAGCATTATTTGTCCTGTAAGAACCGAGTCATTCAGGTTTATGGCACCCGTCATGCCGGTTTCTTCATCAATGGTAAATAGCGCTTCAATGGCAGGGTGTTTAATGTCTGTTGAAGACAAAACCGCCATTGATGCCGCTACGCCCATTCCGTTATCTGCGCCTAAAGTGGTGCCTTTTGCTTTAACCCAATCGCCGTCAATGTAAGATTGAATGCCTTGAGTTGAAAAATCAAAATCGGTATCGTTATTCTTTTGGTGCACCATGTCTAGGTGACTTTGCAACACGATGGTTGGTCGGTCTTCCATTCCAGGAGTGGCTGGTTTTTTAATAACCACGTTTCCTAAACCAGGTTTCACGCAGTTGTCGCAAGTGGTTTCAAACCCCAATTTCTTACCAAAATCAATGATCCATTCTACTACTCTTTCTTCTTTTTTAGACGGACGTGGAACAGCGTTTAAATCTTCAAAATGATTCCAAACTACACTTGGTGATAACTGTCTGGTTTCTGCACTCATAACGATAAAATATTTGACGCGTGAAAGTACACGAACCATTATACAAGGCCTAATTCCACTTATAGAATTAGCCTGATTTTGCATTTGAAATAGTATTTCTTTTGTAATGAGATGAGACTGCTTTATAGTGCCATTTTATTACTACTGAGCATGTTAGGATATGCCCAAGAAAATGCCGTGTTTTCTCACGTTAGCTCATCGTTAGTGCATATAAACCCAGCCGCCACGGCTCTAGATAGTGTTATAAACTTGAGTGTAGTGGTTAGAGATGGTGTGGGTATTAACCCACAACGTTCTATTATGGCTGATGTTTACAGCAAACTTTACCGAGGTGGTTTTGGAATTGGTGCCTATTCGGTAAGAAAAGACAGTTTTGAGTACAACCATTACAAACTGGCTTATAGTCAACACGGCAAATGGAACCACCGACTTTTATATCAACTAGGCGGCGGAATAACATTGGTTCAGCGCCAAGAACGAAATCTAAACCCAGTAGTAACACCACCTAGTTTAGAAAACCTATTTGCACCTATTTTGGCCTTTGGCGGAATGATGATGTACGATGGTTTTGAGCTAGGCATTGCACACCATGAGTATTTAAAGCCATTTGCAGAAAATGAAGAAAAAGCGCTTGGAACAACCCATTTCCACATGGGCATTTTGAGGCCAATTGGCGAGGCGTTTGTGTTTCCTTATTTTATGCTTTCTAGCAATCAGCAGGCTATTAAATCTTGGCAACTGAATTTGCCTATTCAATATAAATGGATAAAAGCAGGCGTTGCTTTCGAAAGCGCTGGCATGGCTTTTATGCTCGGTATGCAAAAGGGCCGATTAGCGTTGAGTTTTTATAGGTACGACCACAAATTTTCTAACAACGTAGCCAGTGGTATAATTCAAAACGAAGTGCATATGTCGTTTTCAATTAGCAGTTCGAAGGCCATAGTAAAAGAACTGCGCAGAAACGCCTTGTTTTAGCCTATGCAATAAATGGGGCAATTACATTTGCTGGCAGATATGCAGCAAATCATTCAAATTTTAAGAAAGCCAGAAACGGCCGTTTGGGTGCTTTTTTTGGCGGCTGCCTACTTTCTCATTTTTCTACATTTAGATCACCATCCACTATATGTTTGGGATGAAGGTTTGTTTGCCAACCGAGCCTATTTCTGGGCTGAACACGGTAAATACTTTACCAATTGGCTAGAAGTTGACAACTGCGACTTAAACCACCCCAATACCAAACCACCATTAATGAGCATTGTGCAAGCGCTTAGCTTCAAGATGTTTGGCTATAATAGATTGGCATTGAGAATTCCCATTGCCATAACTGGGTTGCTTACATGTTTGGCCATTATTCTGCTAGCCAAAAAGGCGCTTAAAAATGTTTATGCTGGCTTTGTTATGGCCATTATGTTGCTTACGGCAAGTGCTTATAACGACATTCACATTCTAAAAAGTGGCGACCACGACACGGCCGTAGCATTCTTTCTTTTTGCGTCTACAGCTTGTTTTTTTATTTGGTTGCACCTAAGTAAAAAGCTGGTTTGGATGCTTGGTTTTTTTGCTTTTACTGCATTTGCCATTTTAACTAAGAGCATTGCAGGGGTTTTAATGATTCCCGGAATTGGCTTATATCTTTTGCTAAGTGGCCATTTGGTTAAAGTGTTGTCTAACAGACATACTTACTGGGGTTTAGGGCTAATGCTGCTGCTAATTGCCGGTTTTTATGGTATTATGGAAATAAACCAGAAAGGCTTTTTAGCGTTGGTTTTCGAACACGAAATAAAGCGCTTTGGAAGCGTGGTTGACTCACACGATCATCCTTGGTATTATTACATAAAGCATATGGCTGCTAAGTCAACTTTTTGGTTTGTTTTTTTGACTTTTGGCATTGTGGGCGGTTTTATTTCAAGGCAAGAATTGGCCAAAAAGCTCGTGTTGTTTTTTGGCACATCAGGGCTGGTGTATCTAATTATGATTAGCGCAGCATCAACCAAATTGCATTGGTATGCGGCACCACTTTACCCCATAATGGCTCTGATTGCTGGCTTTGGGTTTTACTTTATTTTGTTTGAATTGCTTGCGCCACTGGCTTCAAATAAGGGGTTTAATAAGGCGCCAGTGATACTTGCATTTGTGTTGTTAATTGGCCCATTGTACAATACCATTAAAGACAAGTATAAGCCCCAAAACTATTGGAACGTAGTGGAATACGAGCAGGGGCTTTGGCAGCTAAAAAAACATCATCCCGAATACAAAACCTTTAAGGTACACACCCGCCGGGAGTGGTATCCTAATCTCATTTTTATGGTGAATCTCTTTAACGACCATTATGGTTATGATTTGGAAATCATGAACTCGGGTCAAGATATAAAAGTGGGAGATTTACTGTATGGCCATAAGCATGAGCGTTTCAAAAACTACGAAATGGAAAAAGTGGTTGACCTTGGGCCAATAGAGATTAGAAAGGTGCTTGCTATTAAGAATAAGGAGTGATTAAAGGTTTTATTTTAGCATTTCTGTAAAGCCTAAAGTTTAAACAATCTTACTTTTTGGCACTCTTTGTTATTGAAACAAGTCCAATTAAGTAAGTATTGGCCATTTATTAGATTTTACTACTAAAAAACCCGCCTTACTCAGCCTTGTATTCTGCCGCCTCTATTTGTAAAATGCGCCGTAACCTTGGCACTACCAATAAGCTTACACCAAATCGCTAAATTGCCTTGATGAAAAAACGAAACAATACCACTAACTTTTTATTGCTACTGAGCCTTTTGGTTGCAGTTCTTAATGAAAGCTGCGACCGCCCAGAACCTGTGCCAGAATGCTGTTATGATTGTTCATGCAATTGGCCTTGTGATGACAATGAAAACTTTACCTACCCGTATGCAGATACGCTCTACCAAAGCGACAGCTTTAAAAGCTATTGGTATTTCCCAGAAGGTAGCTGGTGGGTGTATAAGCGAATGGATACTACTGCTGATGTGTACGACACGGCTACCATTATTGAACGTGATGGAGGTATTGCCTGTAACTGCAAACTTTTAGGAGATGTATGCAGAGAGAGAATTTGGGTGGAAGTGCAACATTCTAATAATGAAATTAGCCAGAGCTCTAAAGGACATCCATTTACGATTGATAGTGACTTAAGGATAAACTCATGCCGAGCGAGTGGACATGAACTTTTTGGCTGGACTTATTATTTTGAAAAACCAATAAAAGAACCTGATTTTAAAGATACATTTAATGTGGAAATAGGTGGTTATAAACATAATAGAGCCGTAGCATTCCGTTTTCACTTTGAGAATGACTCTTCCAGCTTTAGATACAGGCGACTTTTTGTGAAAGATGTTGGCCTCATATATACATTCCACAATCATCATGGATCCTGGGAATTAATAGATTATCATATTAAAAGTTGAAAATGAGAAAACTAAAAATATTCGTGCTGGCCTTAGGTCTTTTTAGCATGGTACTTTACGAAAGCTGCGACCGCCCAGAACCCGTTCCAGAATGCTGTTACGACTGTTCATGCCACTACCCATGTGATAACCTTGAAGATTTTACTTATCCCTATACCGACACGCTCTACCTAAGCGACTCTTTTTTAAGCTATTGGTATTTTCCTGTAGGTAGCTGGTGGGTGTACAAACGCCTTGACACCGCAGCTGATGTGTACGATACAGCAAGAGTGGTGAACCAAGACCGCGGAATAGCATGCAACTGTAAACTTTTAGGGAATGTATGCAAGGAACGCGCTATGCAGGAGATTAACCATAGCTATTCGTTTCCCGAATACAATCCTAAACTTAAGCCTGGGGAAGTAAGCTCACATTTTGATACTAACCTTGAAATTGACTGGGTTTTTGTGCATGGTCTTCGAGGCGGGGGCGGGGCACCACATATCACCTTACCGTTAACTGCTGCTGAAGAACTTGGCTACAGCATATTTTATGAAAAAAGAGACGAATTCAAAACATCTCGATACACCTTTAAAAAACCTGTTATTTATCATCACCAAAACCCTCGTGTTCCAGCGGACCCAGTTATCAGAAAAACCAACGTGCTCGTAAAGGATGTTGGATGGGTGTATTTCTATGATCGCGACCTTTCGAAATGGGAGTTAATCGATTTCAAAATAGCTAAACCATAAATAAAACACCTATGAAAACAACTTGCAAAGCGGTCGGCATTCTTAGTTCATTTGTTTTTCTTTTTGCACTAAGCTTTCAGTTCCAATCATGCGGGTTATTTAGCAACGACCCACCTGATATTGATACTTTTTATTTGGATCAAGAGTTTTTGGCCTACACCTACACACCTAAAGGCCATTATTGGATTTTTAGAGAAATGAGTACAGGCGAAACTGACTCTACCTACATGGTGAATTGGCACCCCAATGGAGATGAAGATATTGAATTCGAACAACCCGGTTCATTTTTTATGCATCGAGTAGAATTAAGATCAGGCAAACTCATGCTAAGAGGAAAATTAAGATCATGCAAATGGTATTTAGGAGATCATGCTTTTACACAGGATGTTGAATACGATCAATCCCTCTACGGACTTGGCCGCGAAGAGAATAGTTCTACCTACATCATGGTTTGGAAATATCATTCAGAAGAATGGAACAACCCCGGACATGATATTTCCTTCGATGACTATTTTACAACCCAGTTAGACACTTTATCTATTGCTGGCGTTTTATATAAAAACCCTGTTGAAGTAATCTTAGGGGTTGGTTGGGAATCTGTGCCATTTGTTTATCGAACAATTTTTGCTAAAAACATTGGCCCCATATTCAGAGAATTTTATGATGGCACCCGCTGGGAATTAATTCGACACGGCCAGTACCCAACCTAAAAAATACCAACATGAATAAAAACATACTACTCACTTTATTATCAATAATGTTTCTCATAACATTATCAGGAAACTTCCAATCATGCGGATTATTTAGTAACGACCCACCTGATATTGATACTTTTTATTTAGACCAAGAGTTTTTGGACTACACCTACACACCTAAAGGTCATTATTGGATTTTTAGAGAAATGAGCACTGGCGAAATTGACTCTACTTACATGGTGAATTGGCACCCGAATGGTGAAGACACTGAGTTTGAAAAACCTGGCTCTTCAAATTTGGAAAGGGTTGAACAAAGATCTGGCAAACTCATGCTAAGAGGAAAGTTAAGGGCTTGCAGGTGGTATTTGGGAGATGACCCACTAACACAAGATGTACTTTTTGACCAATCAATTTATGGATTAAGCAATGAAGAAAATAGCTCAAGATATCTTATGGCCTGGAAATATCATTCAGAAGAATGGAACGACCCAGGACACGATGTTAATATTGATGACTATTTTACAACCCAGTATGATTCCATAACGATAAGTGGCGTTCAATATAATAGTCCAGTTGAAGTGACCTTGGGTGTTGGTTGGGAATCTGTGCCATTTATTTATCGAACAATTTTTGCCAAAAACATTGGCCCCATTTTCAGAGAATTTTATGACGGTACCCGTTGGGAATTAATTCGACACGGCACCATGTAAGCATTTTACTTTTTACATAATTCTTTAAAAACCAAACAATTACACTATGAAAAGAGCAATCTTATGGGCATTGCCATGCCTTTTTTTAACCATCAAAATGGTTAATGCACAACCCAACCACCACCACCACAATATGTTGGGTATTAAAGTGCAATCTCAAGAGCAAAACAACTGGGTAAATGCCTTAAACATTAACCTACAATTAATGGTGCACGATACTATCACATTTACTGATTCAGCTTGTATCTCCAATCCAGGATTTGGGTATTCGTTTACAACCTTTAATCTTAAAGATTCAACTTATTTGCCTGGCGATACAGTTTCAACTACCATTACATTAAATTTTGACACTACATATGTGCCTGAGAGCTATTTAAAAATATCGTTAAAACAAGCTTACAGTCATTTTGGAGACTCTACTAAAAGCAAAACCCAGTTCGTTATTTATTTTACCCCATGGCGAACCATTGAAGTTTGGAATTCCAACGACTTTGCGAGTTTGAACAGAGTATGGACAGAAAGCACTGATACATCTACAAAAGTATTTATTTATAAAGACAGTGTTCCCGCATCTGACATACCAGATACGTTTGTGGTACAATACGATTGGCAAGATCATTTTTACGATGTTTTTATAGATGGTTTACCCTACAGTATACCAATGATGGCCATTCATCCTGATTCTTTAACCCAGGCAGATACGAATAAGGCAAATAAAAAGCCTACTCTTTTTAGATTTAATGGTGTATTTGAAGGGAATATTAGAGGCATTTTTGATATTGACAATTCGGCAACACTTTCGGAACGTGGGCTTGCCGGGCTTACAGTTGAACTATGGAACGTGGGTGGAGTAATACCTATAGCCACTACAACTACTGATTTAAATGGCGACTTTACTGAAGATTTCA
>JAGQWA010000009.1 GCA_020437725.1 Bacteroidota bacterium
TGCCTTTTTTTTTTTTTTTTGTTAGGCCAAAACTCATTAACAATAGAACTAAACTCCAAAGCCCAAGGCTCGTAATTTTCATTATGTAAGAAATTTATTCAACCAATAAAACCGTTTGTGTAATGGTTCCATTGCCAGCCACTTTAACCAGATAAGAACCACTTTGCAAACCTGGTTGAATCCATGTGGTTTCTGCAACAATTTGCTCATTGTAAACCAGTTTTCCGGCAATATCGAATATAAAAAGTTGGGCATTTTCAGTACCTGAAACTTGTAGATTAAATGCACCGTTGGTTGGGTTTGGATAAATGCTCAATGCCAATTCTTGTTCGCTAATAGAAATGGTTTGATCAACTTTTATTTCTTGGCTGGTGGTCCAGCTACAACCTTCAGAATTGGTTACAGTTAACGAAACGGTATAAGTGCCATAATCGCTAAATGTATGGGTTGGGTTTTCGGCTGAAGTGATTTCGCCATCTCCAAAATCCCAGAAATAACTGTTGCCATTTGGTACTGAAGTAAAGCTCAGTTCTTTTACAGAATTTCTTGTGAACGTAAATTCAGCATTAGGAAAGGCAAAGGTTTCAAGTTGCTTGGCTGTACTATCGTTGCAGCCGTTTTTGGCAAAAGTTCGCATAAACAACTGGTGGCCTTTTGGAGAAGTAAATGCGGCTTTCCAGCCATTTCCATCATTAAATGCTTGCACGCCCCAGCCAATAAAATAAACAGAGTCTAGCAGGGTGTTGCTGTCTAATTGGTTTTTAATCTCTACGGTATCGCCAATGCAAGCTTTTTCAACCGAAAATTCTGACGAAACGTAAGGTCTTGGACTCACTTTAATTTCATTGCTATCTACACAACCTTTAAGGGTTTCAATTTTTTGAACAACAGAATAGGTTGCATCTGAATTACTTAGGTTTATTCTAAGCTCGTTGTCATTTACAGAAGTGGCTTTTCCGTTAACAAACCATTCTTGGCTTATTATTTTATCTGTAGTGGCAACGTTGGTTTGAGAAACAAATTTTGCCAAACCGTTGGCACATAAATTAGAAGCCTTAATAGTTGGTTTTGGCGATGGAAGTATGGTAATAGGCAAGGTGAGAGTGTCTATACAAGAGTTGGTGGCGCTTACAATGAGCGAAACTTGGTAAGTACCTGCCTTGTTATACTGGTGGCTTACGTTTTTCTTTTGGCTGAATTTTCCATCGCCAAAATCCCAAATTCTTGTTCTAATGGTGCCTGTTGGTGTGGTTGAGCTGTCTCTAAACTCATAAGGAGAATTGCCGCAAACATGGCCTACGCTGAATTTGGCAGTTGGTTTTGGAGCAATGGTAATTTTTTTAGTCGCAGTTGCTGTACAGTTGCTTTTGGTTTCGAGCGTTAGCGTAACATTAAACTCGCCAGTTGACTTATAAGTATGTGCCAGACCTGTATAAGTTATTGTTTTAACGGTATTATCTCCAAAATCCCAAGTGTATTTGGTTACTGTATCTGCTGTTTTGGTTTGGTCAAAAAACAAGGCTTCGGCACCTTCGCAGGCGTCAAACAGCACAAAATCTACTTTTGGCGGCCCATAAACTTGCGTAGATTTAGAAAATGAATCTATACAACCAGCAGCAGTTTCGATTACGAGGCTAAAATTGGCGAGTGTATCATTAGAGAAATAGCGTTTTAGTTGGTTTCCAGTGCCAACCAAATTGTTTTCTATATACCATTTTTGGCTTACTATGGTGCTCATTGGCGATGTTGATTTATCGGTGAGCACAAGTGTGTCTTTTGCGCAGGCACTATTCATTTTAAAGCCAGCATTAGGTGCCGGAAAAACTCCTATGTAATGATAGAAAGTGTCGTCGTGCCCAAAAACATTTCTGGTCCAAAGCCTTAGTTCAAAATTTCCAGTTTTGTTAAACACATAATCTATACTTGTTTTAATGAAATCAGAGCCATCGCTAAACTCCCATAAATAGGTTAAAGGCCCGGCATCAGGCGCTTGGTAAGAAATATTGGCCGTATCGCCAATGCATATTGCGGTTGGCGCAACAATGGTTGCTGAGGCGCGTTGAATTACCCAAATATTTATTTCTGCAGTATCTGTGCCAGCCAAATTGGTTGCACTTATTCTTACTCTATGCCGTCCTAAATCGTTAATGGTTGGTTTCCATGTAATTGAAACGGTACTTGAGTCATATACTAAACCGCTTGGAGCGGCAATAAGATTGTATTCAGTTTGGGCTTTTATGTTTAAATCGTATTTGCGAGTAATGGTTGAGTCGAAGTAAACATATACATTTTTGGTTCCTTTATAGTCTGGTTTTGTTATTGGCGGCAAGCCTTGAGCGTAATATATGGCCGAACCCGTTGTTCTTACTTTAATACTGCCAAAATCGGTTAAATTACCTATAATTCCGCTTATATAATACCTATCGTTTGGATCAACATAAATGCCTGTTGCAGTTTCGGTTCCATTTCCGCTTGCCGTATTAATCCAATCAAAAACCCCATTTTTTGATATTCCAATAACATAAATATCGCCTGAAGTTGGGTTATACGTTTTGTTGTTTATGGTTAAAGATTCTGAATAGTTACCAGTAATAATGGCGCTGCCGTTTGAGCCAGGAGCTACTCCATTTATGTTGTTCATTCCAAAACCAGTAGATTTTGGTAATCTAACTAGGTAAGTAGAACGGGCGTTGCCATTGAATTGGCAAATAAACGATTCGTTGAAACTGCCAGAAAGCGTTTTGCCCCCCATGCTTGTAGCAGTTGAGAACGTTCCAGCAAGTATAAACCCACCATTATTGTCCCAGCTAATTGCGGTTGGTTGGTCAACGTTGGTGCTTCCACCAGCAATTGCCCAGCCTAGTTTTCCGGCACTGTCGTACCTGGCCACGTAAATGTCCCAACTTCCAGAACCATTAACCGTAGTTGAACCAAAAGAAATTGAAGAGAAGAAATTTCCAGTTATAAGTATGCTTTTGTTACCATCGCTGGCCATGTCTTTTACTTGATCGGTACTGCTGCCGCCAAAGGCTCTTACCCAAGATGTGTGGCCCATTGAAGTAATTTTTGCCATATAACAATCATAACCTGAACTAGAATTTGAAATTGATTTGCCAGCTATGTTGCTCGAGCCAAAGTAGTTTCCGGCTATAAATACAGAGCCTGCGCCATCTATGGTTAAACTGGTTACTTGTTGAATTGATGTGCCGGTTATGAGTCTATGCCAAACATAGCTGCCGTTTTTATCGAATTTTATTAAATATCCATCGGTAGAACCGGTTGAATTAATGCTTGAGCCATTTATGGTTATGTTATTAAAAAAATCGCCCGCTACGTAAACATTTCCGGCGGTGTCAACCACCGTGCAAAGGCCGGTAACTTGGCTGTTTCCACCAATTTTTTTAGCCCATATATGTTTGCCAGATGGGTTAATCTTGGCAATAAAAGCATCTTGTGAAGTAGCAGAAAGCGAAGCGCTTCCAAAACGAATACTGCCAGTAAAAGTGCCAACAAAATATTGGTTGCCTTGTTGGTCTCTGGTAAATTTTGATTGGGTTATGTTACCACCTTTGCTTGTGGTATCGGCTTTTTGCCAGATAGGTACTTGTGCCAAAAGCCCAAAAGGAAGGAGTAGGAGCAGGGCTACTGCTGTGTAAATGGTTTTCATGCTTGGTAGGGAATTGGAGGTTTTCAAAGCAATCATCAAAAATAACATGAAATTGGGCAAATTGTTTAGCGCCAATTAGTTGAATTAATTGGTGGTCTGTTTTTTAAGATGAAATTATTGACCAAACAGTTGTATGAGTTTAAGCGCAGCTTGATAAGAACTCAGATTGCCTTCTTCAATTTCTTTTTCATATGCGGCAAGTTGTTGCTTCACCGCATTATGATTATAGAAATTTTGGATAAGCATTTGTTCTATAGATTGGTGCATCCAACTTACATTCTGGGCTTTTCTGTGAGTTAGAATTTGCTCCGAGTATTTGCTGAAAAAGGCTTCAAATTCTGCCCATAGTACATCTATTGCCAATGCTTCGTATGCAGAAACTGGAATAGCATGCGGTTTATAGCCGCTTGTTCTTTTAGGAAACAATGAAAGTGCTCTGTTTAATTCAATGGCCTGCTGTTTTGCAAGCGGTAAATTTTGGCCATCTGCTTTGTTTATGGCTATTAAATCGGCCATTTCCATAACACCGCGCTTTATACCCTGCAATTCGTCTCCAGCACCCGTAATGAGCACCAGCAAAAAGAAATCTACCATTTGGCTAACGGCAACTTCACTTTGCCCAACACCTACAGTTTCAATTAGAATGAGATTATAGCCTGCCGCTTCGCAAAGTAGCATGCTTTCTCTGGTTTTTTGTGCCACTCCACCTAACTGACTACCCGCTGCTGATGGTCTTATAAATGCGTTTGAATGGTTGGCTAAGCTTTCCATTCTGGTTTTATCGCCAAGAATGCTGCCTTTGGTTTGCGCACTGCTAGGATCTATTGCAAGCACAGCTACCTTTTTACCCGCACTTATGGCATGCATACCAAGTGTTTCTATTAGCGAGCTTTTGCCAGCACCAGGCACGCCGGTTATACCAATCCGCATAGATTTTCCGGCATGTGGTAATAAGCCATTAACCAATTCGGCCGCTAATTCTTGATGGGCTTGTTTTTGGCTTTCAACCAGGGTAATGGCTTGGCTAAGAATTACTCTATTGCCTTGTAAAATGCCATTGTTGTAATAGCTTATTGGTTGAATTTGCCGCCTGCTCACCTACGCAATTTCTGTAATTAAATCAACATTGTATCTAGCTGCCAGATTTACCATGGCGCTTAGTTTTTCGAGCAGTTTTTTAAGGGTTTCGTTATCGCGTTCTAAAAGGCTGTCTTCGTCAACTTCTTTACTAAGTTTTTTGGTTTGTTCTTTTAGTACCGATTCTATTAAATCAAGTTCTGATGAGTTGAATACCACAGGGTCTCCTAGGTCGATTAGCTTACCCGTTTTTTCTTCAATATCTTCAAAAACAGGCAATAAAATCCAATAGTCATTGCCGCTGGCAGACAATTCAAGCTCCGGAATTTTTTCTAATTCATGGCCAAAATCGAATTGCGCAAGAGTAATTTTTAACATGGTAAGTGCTTACTAATTGGCAAATATGCTAAAAGCCAAATTAGGCTACAGAATAGCGAATAATGGTTTTAAGATTATCTGGCTTGGTTCTTCTAGGGTCTGAAATGTATATTTCATGATGCACACCAGTAATGGTAAGTCCATTTTCTGTGGCAAAATTCGTGATCAGCTCATTGGTTTGGCCTTGTTCGCTATATGGGCCGGTGTGCATGGCTTGTAAGCATTTTCCTTCATTCAATTCGCTGAAAAAAACCGATGCCAAGGCGGCATTTTTAGAATGGTCAGCAGAATTAATTGCTGCTGAAACTGAAGCGGCATTAACAAAATCTGGCATTCTCATGCAGATTTTCCATTGCCATTCGCTTTGCGGGGTTTCGTTAAATGGTAATCCAGATTCAACCCACCAAAAGGCTTCTAGTTTAGGAACCACAAAATCTTGATTCTGCTCCTTAAAAGTAAATTTTAACGTGAAAGCTAATTCGTAAATAGCGCCTATTGCCTGATGAAAAAATTCGCCATCTGTGGCACCTTTTCCAATTATTTGAAGGTAAGAGTAGCTGCCTAGTTCAACAACTTGTGGCTTTTTAGTGGCTTTGTAATACTGGCTGTCTGTCTTGGCTAAATCTAGCTTTGTCATGCTGTTTATTTCAAAATGCAAAAGTGTTATTGGTGGCGCAATTTCAAATCATGTAAAGATTAATAATCTGTCATTTTGACTAATTATCTGTGTGGCATGATTATTCTTAATTATGCATCATGTCAAAGAAGCAAAAGAAAGGAGGAGTTAACTCCTGGAAACAGATATACCGAAAGATTATTTATCCCAGACGCAAGCTTTTGCTGTTAGGGCTGTTATTAATTCTTATAAACCGTTTGGCAGGGTTGGTACTTCCGGGTTCAACCAAATACCTAATTGATGACATTATTGGCAAAGGCCAACATGACATGTTTTCTGTTTTTGTATTGGTAGTGGGAATTGCTATTTTATTTCAGGCTTTAACCTCTTTTGCGCTTACTCAATTGCTTAGCGTTCAAGCACAAAAACTCATTGCTGAGCTTAGGGTAAAAGTACAGGAACACGTTATAAAACTGCCCATTTCATTCTTTGATTCAAACAAATCGGGCGGTTTGGTTTCGAGAATTATGACTGACGTAGAAGGTGTAAGAAACATAGTAGGCACTGGGGTTGTGCAGTTTTTTGGTGGAATAATAACCGCCATTGGAGCTTTTGCGGCACTCATTTACTTTAACGCTGAACTTACGCTTTACATACTTATTCCAGTTATTGCTTTTGCATTAATTTCAACTGCGGCGTTTAAGCGCATAAGGCCCATTTTTAGAGAGCGAAATAAAATTAGGGAGTTTGTGAATGGACGTCTTACCGAAACACTGGGCGGCATTAGAGTGGTTAAAGGTTTTAATGCCGAAAACCGGGAGATTTCAGTTTTCTCTGAAGGCGTAATGAAACTCTTTAGAAACATTAGAAGCTCACTTTTGGCATCTAGTTTGGTAACTAGTTTGGGTTCATTTATTGCCGGTATTGCCACTCTAACCATTATGTATGTTGGTGGAAACGACATTATAAATAATGAAATGACCACAGGTGAACTCTTGGCATTTTCTATGTATTTGGGCGTAATGGTATTTCCTATTATTCAAATGGGCAACATTGGCACACAACTTACCGAAGCCATAGCCGGACTTGATAGAACCGAAGAACTACTTTCTCAACCCATTGAAGAAGATGACCCTAACCGAACCATTGTGCTCGATGAGGTTACAGGTCATTTTGAATTTAACGATGTGAAGTTTGCCTATGAAGAAGAAAAAGACGTGCTACATGGAATTTCATTTTCGGCTCCACAGGGTTCTGTAACCGCTTTGGTGGGTGGCTCAGGTTCTGGTAAAACCACCATTGCCAGTTTGGTGGCAACTTTTATAAAGGCTCAAGAAGGCCAAATAACCCTAGATGGTCATAATCTTAATAACGTAAACCTAAACAGCTATAGAAAGCACCTAGGGGTTGTTTTGCAAGATGATTTTCTGTTTGAAGGAACCATTAGAGAAAACATTCTTTTCTCTAATTATAACGCAAGTGATGAAGAGTTTGAAAACGCGGTGAAAGGTGCTTATGTAAATGAATTTACCGACCGTTTTGAAGAAGGACTAGATACCGTTATAGGTGAGCGTGGCGTAAAACTCTCTGGTGGGCAAAGGCAACGGGTAGCCA
The DNA here is from genome assembly GCA_020437725.1 of Bacteroidota bacterium. Lineage (GTDB taxonomy): Bacteria > Bacteroidota > Bacteroidia > CAILMK01 > JACPUW01 > JAGQWA01. The sequence goes on from JAGQWA010000009.1 coordinate 7,353, forward strand.
TTGCAAGAGCAATTTTGGCAAACCCGAAAGTGCTTATTTTAGACGAAGCCACAAGTAATCTTGATACCCTGTCAGAGGGGTTTATTCAAAAGAGTTTAGAAACCTTAATGGAAGGCAGAACCACCTTTGTAATTGCGCACCGATTAAGTACCATTAAAAAGGCCAACCAAATTTTAGTGGTTGAAGATGGTAGAATAATAGAACGAGGAAATCACACCGAATTAATAGAGAAACATGGCCGGTATTTTGATATGTACACTTACCAATCGCGTATTTAGAAATACATCCAATACCCTTTCACCTTGCCAAGTTCGTTTATTTCAAGGGTTGGAAATGGAACCTTTATAATGTTTAAATAAGGAGCCATATACCTAAACCATTTGGCTTTTATAGGTAGTTTGGTAAAATCAACATCAAGCGAAAAAAGATACTGTCGGTATCTCGGTATGTGGCTGTAATCGTAATAACATTGGTCGGCCAGCCAAACATTCCAATTTGCCCCAAACAAGCCTTCGGCACTGTAGCCCACTGCAATGTTTAACCATTCAGGCATTCTTGAGTTTCCGTTCATAAACGAAGCCGGATTAATGCTCAACCAATACGATTGGCCATTATAGTCTTTTAACCATTGCTGAAATATAATGTCGCTGTAAAGAGCCGTAGCTCGGTTTTGCACATTTATGTCATAGTTAGAATAATTACCTGGGTGAAAAGAGTATTTCCAAATAATGCGCTGTTCGCCCCATAAATATTCTTGAGAAATAAAAGTGGCTGCCCCAAGTGTGTTCATGGCAGCGTCTGTCCAAGATGCGCCCCAAGCTTCAGATAAACCGTCAAAAAACTCAATGGCGGTTTGAAATCCATAAGCAATGCCTCCACCAATTAGCATCGATTTGTTTTTGCTCATGCCCGACCACCTATTCATATTATAACAGAATTGCACTAGGTGATAAGCAGTTGCGGCATGTCCGTATTTGTCAATTTGGAGCCAACCGTAACTATCGTCAATCCAATGAAAACCACTTTGCTCGTAACCAGAATACCACGCCTTATATAGCCCAATGCTCGACCCTACAGATAGGCCTGTTTCTAAAGCCACAACTCCACGAGCCCGTTTGTAGTTAAACGTGTCGAGCCTATAAACATTAGGTAGTTCATTAAATTCTTGGGCTAACAGGGTTGAATATGAGCCGATAAAAAGCAGAACAACCGCTACGGTTTTTTTCAATATTGATTTAGGCATGTTTGAGTGTAAATAAGGTGTAGTCAAAAATGTTACCTGGTTTTAAAGTTTCAACCAACTCAATTTTAAATCCTTGTGAAACTAACAGATTTTCATAATCAACAACCGTGTGTTGGTGTGGGTGCAATGCATCTCCAGGAATGGCCCTAAATAACCATTTTAAAAAGTTGCGTTTATGGCAGTCAGTGGTTAAATACAAGGTGCCATTTTCATTTAGTAAACCGGTTAGGCGCCCAATGGCTTCTTCAAGATGGTTTACGTGATTTATGGCGTTAATGCAAAAAATGGTATCGAATTTTTGGTTGGTTCTAAACTCTTCTAAGGGAACAGATTGGAAATCTACCCATGGGTAATGGCTTTTGTCAAAATGTTTTAGTTGAGAATGGTATTTATCTAGCAAGGGATCAATGGCTGTAACTGTATGGTTTTGCAAAACAGTAAATATGCCAGCAGGCCCACACCCTGCATCTAAAATGTTTAATTTTTTATTAGGGTTGAAATGGCAAGTGATTAAAAACTTATTCCAGTAGTCAGATTTCCAATTACTATACTGGTTGGTTTCCTTTTTAGCTAAATACTGTTTCCACCACCACAATTCTAGCTTTTGAGCCAACTTCCATTTTGCCCGTTTCTGCATGCACAAATGTATTTAGTAGGTGGTTCAACACATCATTTACCCAATTTTGGTGCTCAATTGCCACATGCCTAAAAAATACATAATCCGACAAAATGATTCAAACAAGTGCTTTTTTGGCGTTGATTAGCCATTTCTTAAAATTACCGCCCGACAAACGCTAAAAATCATACGGCGTTTTGTTTCATTTTTACATAGGCCTACTTCTACATTGGTATCATTAAAGGTAAACACCACGGCTTATGGCACGCAAATCATCAGAAGAAGTATTCGAGTTAATCAAGTCTTTGGCCATTTCAGAGAAGCGTTATTTTAAAATTTTTGCTTCGTTGCACACGGTTGGAGACAAAAACAAATACCTAACCTTATTCGACCTTATTGAGCAACAAGAAACTTATGATGAGCCGGCGTTAATTCTGGCCATGAACGAACAGGGTGGCGTTACTTTTTCAAAACTCAAAAAGTATTTATACGATCTCATTCTCAAAGCACTCCGAAACTACAATGCCGACAAAAACGGTGTCTATGAACTCACTTCGGCTATTAACGATGTAAATATTCTTTTCTCGAAAGGACTTTACGCCCATGCCAACAAAATGCTGCAAAAAGCTGAAAAGGTAGCCCAACAGTATGAACTGTTCTCATACAACTACTTAATTGAAAACTGGAAACGTCGCCTCCAATTACACGTAACTAAAGGCGGCATTAAACAACCAGCCAACACGCTTAGCGATAGAATTGAAGAATACGCTAGGCTAGACTACTACCTTTCGGCTTTTGCGCAGTTTAAAAAGTTTAAAGAAAACACCAGTGTTATTCAATCTGTTCAAGAGCTTCCAAAAGATGTTCAAGACATTTTTAACTCTGAATGTAAAAGCGATTCGCAGAAACTTACTTTTTTCCATAACAGAATAAAATGCATAGTTTATAGGCTAAACCTTGACAACGAAGCTTATTTGGAACAAGCTCGCGGGGTTTATGAATTGGCCAATAATCATCCTTCATTACCCACCGAAGATGTGCTAACTTATTCTCTAGAGCCTTTATTAGAATTTAGTAATGCACTGCTAAGAAACCAACAATTTGGCGAGTTTTCTAAAATGATTAGAAAAGTAACTCCTTATATAACTGCTTCAAAAATGCAATTAAGCTCAAAAGGCAAGGCCGATATAGAAGCCAAAATAAACCTTATGAAAAGCGAATATGATAGGTTAAACGGTAAAATGGCCAATAGCCAAGAGCATATAGAAACCATTATTGCAATTGAAGAAAGCCAACATTTGCAACCTACAAATGCCATGCGCAATATGTATTACTGGGAGTTGATTAACTGGTATTTCTTAGAAAAAGAGTACGAGTTGGCTCTTGGTGCCCTTGAAAAATTACAAAGAACCGTGCCCGTAGCCGAAACAAGTAGTGCCATTATTTGCGCCAACTGGATTTTGCTTTATCAACTAAAACAAACTGAAGCACTGGCCAAAAGTGTAGAAGAGCATAGAGCCTTGTCTGTTTTAGAAACAGCCGTTAAAAAAACAATGCAAGCCGAGCTTAAAGGCAATTCTATAAACAACATGATAACCTTAAAGAAAACGCTTAAGCAATTGCAAACTGGGCCAGAAAAGGTTCATTTCAAGTTCTTTAATTTTCTTGATTGGGTTAATAACAGAATGCTAAGCGACGAGTCTTTTTCCTTTAATCGCAAACAACTACACTATTATCATTTGTAGAATGGAATTATTTTGGGTCTATTACGTTTGCTAAGCAGATTCTTAAATCCAAATAAGCCATGGCTCGCATTAAGAAAACCAAAGACCAAAAATCACCCGCCAACGTACACAACGATTTGGCCGGATTAGACCTTACCATAAACGAGTTTGGCGAAGTAATTGGCAACAAAAGCATTGACGAGATAAACAAGTTTTTAGGCAAGCATTTGGCCGACAAAAAGCTTGATGACCGCGAAGGTGATTTTGGCGATGAAAATCCGCTTGATGGATATGATGCAGGAGGCAACCCACTTGCCGAGTAGCTCTTATTTTACCACTAAAGGTGCAACAAGTATTTTCGCATACTTTCAGCACCCATTATGGCATCAAAGAAACTTTTTAGCGAGTTTAACAAGTCTAATTTCAGCGAATGGCAGCAAAAGGCAATAGCTGATTTAAAAGACCTGCCCCTTGAAAAACTCAATAGAAACGCAGCTGGAGGCATAGCTGCTTTGCCTTATTACTCGGCCGAACACAACGAGTCAAATTCTTCAACTAATTTATTGCCTAACCAATTTCCTTATTTGCGCTCGCATAAAACGGTAAGCAATGGTTGGCTAATTAGAGAAGAAATTGCAGCACATAAAAACTTTAAAGCAACAGCAGCAAAGCTTCAAGATGCCATTAAAAACGGCGCTCATAACCTGGTTCTTGCCGTAAAAGCTTTTGATGATGGTTTTGATGGAATTCCGATTGAAAACCTTGAGCAACTGGCCAATCTTTTAGAAAATGTAGATCCGCAACAAACTGGAATTAGTTTTAAGTCAGGTAATCTTTCGCCTTTTTATGCACTTTTATTGGGTAAGTGGGCCAAAGAGAATGGTTATACCAGCAATCAAGTTTTTGGCTCAATTGACTTTGATCCGCTTTCTACTTTTGCTGTAAACGGAAAGCCATACAAACCATTAGAAGGGGCATTTAATGATTTGGCTGAGCTTTTAGCCAAAATGAATGAAGCACTGCCTTTATATAAAGTGCTTACCATTCATAGTAGAACGTTTCACAATGCGGGCGCTACCGAAGTGCAAGAACTGGCTTTTACCTTGGCAATGGCGCATGAGTATGTTCACCAAATGGCTGAAAGAAACTTGGATTTCGATGCATTCTTTCAGCAAATACAAGTTGAATTGAGTTTTGGAAGCGACTATTTTGTGCAAATAGCTAAAACCAGAGCGCTTAGATGGCTTTGGAGTACCATGGCAAGCGAGTACACTTCGAACCAGGAAAACACGGGTGTTTACATAGTAGGGAAAACTTCAGAATGGAACAAGGCTGTTTACGATCCATACGTAAATATGCTTAGAAGCACCACAGAAGGTATGTCGGCCGTAATAGGTGGAGTTGATGAATTGGAAATAGAACCGTTTGACAAAAGTTTTAGAAAACCTGATTCTTTTTCAGAGCGAATTGCCCGAAACCTGCACCATTTATATCAGAACGAAAGCCATTTGCACTCAACTGTCGATGCGGCTTCTGGCTCGTATTATATAGAAGAACTAACCAGTCAATTGGCGCAAAAAGCTTGGGAGCAATTTCAACTAATTGAAGAAAAAGGTGGTTTTGTGGCCTGTTTACAATCTGGGTACATACAAGCCGAATTGAATGCCAATAGAAAAAACAGCGAAGAGCAATTGGCCAAACGCAAGCTCAATTTTATTGGAGTAAACCAATTTCCAAATAAAGACGATAAAGCCACTGAGTTGGTAAAACCGTCATCGCCACGATTTCCGTTACCAGAAATTTCTAAAGAAGAAACGGAGTTTGCTTCTGCTTGGGATGCAAAAACAATATCAGGTTTTGCTATGCATTTTGAACAGGCCAATAACGAGAATGTGGCGGCTGTAAATCACTACGTTGCAACTGAAATATTTGAGCAGCTGCGTGCCGGTGTTGAGATGAAAGTGGCACAGGGGCATAAAGTACCGTCGGTATTTCTCATGCAATTGGGCAACAAAGCCATGCGAACAGCACGCGCCATGTTTGCGGCCAATTTTTACCAAGTTGGTGGGCTAGAAGTTCACAATCCGGGCGGATTTGAAGATGTATCAAAAGCAGTTGAAGCATTCAAAGAATCGAAAGCCAGTATTTTGGTTTTCTGTTCAGCTGATGATGAGTACGAAGCAATCATTCCGCAAGTAACCAAACAGTTAAAAACATTGGCCACAAGGCCACAATTGGTTTTGGCTGGCCACCCAAAAGATAAAAAAGAAGATTACGAAGACCTTGGAATTGAAGAATTCATTTTCCAAGGGTGTAATGTTTATTCAATTCTTCAGCACACAATTAATAACTAATATGAAACACATTTTTACGGCAGCACTACTACTTGTAACCACAGCACTTTTTGCGCAGAAAAAGGCAACTACCATTGGCACTTTCGAAAAGAGCAAACAGCGCTCTGAATATTACACAACCCTTGGCGCCCATAATGGCAATGTTCTAATTGGCGAAGGGGTGTCGTTGGGTGGTGGCCTAAAGGTATCTACGCGCGTATTCTCAGTTCACGAAGTTGACCGCAAAACCCTAAACACCATTAGAGAAAGGCAGTTTGATGATATTTCAATGAACTTTACCGAAGCAAAGTATAGTTACATAAACGCCTGGAAACTAAAGAATACCATTGGCGTTTTGGTTATGGAAAATGCCACCGCCGAGGTAAAGCTACTCAACATAGATGCAGGTACACTTGAATTGTCGTCAAGAATTGAAACTGTTTATTCAATTTCTCAACAATATGAAAAAGATGCTGATGAGTTGTTGAAGCTCTTTAGAAAAAAAATGTACTACAACACGCTAACGGCTAAATCGCTAAACGAAAAGTACATACACATGGGTATTATTACCAATGGAGATGATGTTAAACCCGTTTTATCTAGCATACTTATTAACGAATCGTGCAAGGTTGAACATACCAAGCAAATAGCCTTTAAAACCGACTATTACCTTACTGATAAAGACGTGCACTCAGCCGTTTCTGACAATGGTTCTGTGGTTTTTACTTTTAGCATTGGCGACTATAAAAAAATAGACTACATAGACCTTAAGCCAGGTTTCCACATGATGGTAATGAGTAAAGAAGGCGATATAAAAGGTTGGAGTGAGCTAACACTTGCAAACGGACCAGGCGATGCTAAACGCTACTCAGTTAATTTGGTAAGTGCCATAAAAGACAACACTCTTTATTTAATGGGCTACGAAGGCGAAAGAGATGGCTATGCCGTAGGTGTTATAGACTTGGCCAGTATTAAACCAGCTACCCAAGTGCAATTTGTTTCGTTTTCTGATGAGTTAAAGGCTTCTTGGAAATCAGTTGAAGGCTCTCAATATCAAAAGGCTTTGCAGAACGTAAAAAGCAATAACAGCAATTATGTTGAAGATGGACTTATTCCCAACAACATAAGTATATTGCAAAATGGCAATTTAATTTTAACTGGAAATTATACCTATAAAGAAACCAAAACCACCGAAAGCGGTACCACCACCAAATACGTTTATAAAAACGTGCAGGTTTCGTGCTTTAGCCCCGAAGGCAAGTTGCTGTTCGAAAAATTAATAGACACTGAACATGCCAATTTCAACCCCTATAATCATTTATGCTTTGTGCAAACGGCCTATGAGATTAATGGCAAAATTGCTATTTTCTTAAACGACGATTACGATGGGGTAGAAGGTATTAAACTCCAACCCGGATTAAGTAATAGCAAAACCTTCGGAACCATCATTTTCATTGAGCAAGATGGCTCTAAGTGGAATAAAATTGGAATGAACATGGCAGATGATTTGCGAAAACTGCATTTCTATTCTTCATCAGTTCTGAAAATTAACGAGCAAGAATTTTTCATTCCAGCTAAGATTTTTAATAAAAACAACACCCAGTACGTAAAGGTTGATTTGGATTAAAGAGTTGATGGTTATGCCCAGAAAATCATTCAAAAACATATCGCTATCACAGCCACTTGAAAAGCAATCAGCTGGCAGTTTGCCTAGCAATGAATGGACCAGCCCAGAAGGCATTCAGGTAAAGAATTTCTATTCGGTTGAAGACAATGCCGAACTTGAGCATCTTGGTTTTTCAGCTGGGTTGCCGCCTTATTTGCGCGGGCCATACTCAACCATGTATGCAACTAGACCCTGGACTATTAGGCAATACGCTGGTTTTTCTACGGCCGAAGAATCAAATGCATTCTACCGTAGAAACTTGCAAGCTGGTCAAAAAGGGCTTTCTGTGGCTTTTGATTTGGCCACCCATCGTGGCTACGATTCAGATCACGAGCGTGTGGTTGGCGATGTAGGAAAAGCAGGTGTGGCAATTGATTCAGTTGAGGACATGAAGATTCTCTTCGATGGCATTCCGCTCGACCAAATGTCTGTTTCAATGACAATGAACGGTGCTGTTTTGCCCATCATGGCTTTTTACATTGTAGCGGCACAAGAGCAAGGTGTTTCAGCCGATAAACTGGCCGGAACCATTCAGAATGACATTTTGAAGGAGTTCATGGTGCGAAACACGTATATCTATCCACCAAAAGGCTCCATGCGCATTATTGGCGATATTTTCAGGTACACGTCGCAAAACATGCCCAAGTTCAACTCCATTTCTATTAGTGGCTACCACATGCAAGAAGCAGGTGCAACGGCTGATATTGAGCTGGCATACACCCTGGCTGATGGACTGGAATACATTAGAACCGGGATTGAAGCCGGTTTAGACATTGACGCTTTTGCTCCGCGTTTAAGTTTTTTCTGGGCCATTGGTATGAACCATTTCATGGAAATTGCCAAAATGCGGGCTGGCCGAATGCTTTGGGCCAAATTGGTAAAACAGTTCAATCCGAAAAATCCAAAATCGATGGCCTTGCGAACGCATTGCCAAACATCAGGTTGGAGTTTAACTGAGCAAGATCCATTTAACAATGTGGGCAGAACGTGCATTGAAGCCTTGGCCGCAGCTTTGGGTGGAACGCAATCGCTACACACCAATGCGCTTGACGAAGCCATTGCCTTACCAACCGATTTCTCGGCCAGAATTGCCAGAAACACACAGTTGTATCTGCAAGAAGAAACCCAAATTACCAAAGCAGTTGACCCTTGGGCAGGATCATATTATGTAGAGAATCTTACCCACGAGTTGGCTCAAAAAGCTTGGGCATTAATAGAAGAAGTTGAAGAATTGGGTGGAATGGCCGAAGCCATTGAAACCGGTTTGCCAAAAATGCGAATTGAAGAAGCCGCAGCAAAACGCCAGGCCCGAATCGATTCTGGACAAGAAATTATTGTGGGTGTAAATGCCTTTCAAACCGACGAAAAGAGCGAAATCGATCTACTTGAAGTGGACAATACCAAAGTTCGTCTTCAACAGATTGAAAGACTAAATGGAATAAAGGCATCGAGAAATAATGAGAAAGTAAAAATGGCACTAAATGCCTTAGAGCAAAGTGCCGAAACAGGCCAAGGTAATCTTTTGGCTTTGGCGATTGAAGCTGCTAAAGAGCGTGCCACGCTAGGCGAAATTTCTGATGCGCTAGAAAGCAAGTGGGGCAGATACAAAGCCACTATTCGCAGTATTCAAGGAGTTTATTCAAGTGAAATGGGAACCATGAACCAAGATTTTAAAGCCGCTCAAGACAAGGCCAACGCATTTGCTGAAGAAGAAGGCCGCAGACCAAGAATTATGGTAGCCAAAATGGGGCAAGATGGTCACGACCGTGGCGCCAAAGTAATTGCCACATCATTTGCAGATTTGGGTTGGGATGTTGACATGGGGCCACTTTTTCAAACTCCAGCAGAAGCAGCCATGCAAGCCGCTGAAAACGATGTGCATGTATTGGGTGTTTCTTCATTAGCAGGAGCCCACAAAACCTTGGTTCCACAAGTTATTGAAGAGTTAGCCAAGCTTGGCCGAGATGATATTTTGGTAGTTGCCGGTGGCGTTATTCCGCAACAAGACTATGCCTACCTATTCGAAAAAGGGGTTACCGCTGTTTTTGGTCCAGGCACTAAAATTCCGGCGGCAAGCATTGAAATTCTCGAAAGGTTGAACTCATTATAATGAGCAAAAGAAAAGGCACCGCAGAATTTGTAAAGTGGTTTGGCCCATTATTGGATGCGCTTCGAGATTTGGGTTATTCTGGTAAACCAAAAGAAGTATCTCAAAGAATTGCAGAGAATGAAAATTTGAGTGGTGATGTTTTAGATGAAACATTAAAATCGGGGAATAATAGGTTTCATAATCAAGTAGCCTGGGCTAGGCAATACTTAGTATGGGAAGGTCTCTTAGATTCTTCTCATCGAGGGACATGGAAATTGACAGACAAAGGCAAACGGACTTATTTAGACTATAATGCTGCAAATACTCTTTTTCTTAAGTGGGTTGAAATCAATCAAAAAGCGAGAAAAGCTAAAGGCACCACCGAAATCATTGCAAGTCAAGAAGAAAAGTCGCCTGATGATGTAGAGTTTAATGCTGAAAATGGTTTGCTAGGTGTGTTACAAAGTCTTAGCCCATCAGGCTTCGAAAACGTATGCAAAGAATTATTGAGAGAGCATGACTTCGAAAATGTGGTTGTAACAGGTCAATCTCATGATGGCGGAATTGACGGGTATGGAACTCTTGAAATTAACCCATTTGTAAGTTTCAAAGTGCTTTTTCAATGCAAAAGATATAAAGGGACGGTTTCAAGAGCAATGGTCGGTGACTTTAGAAATGCAATGATTGGTAGGGCTGAAAAAGGAATAATTCTAACAACTGGTACTTTTTCAAGTGATGCCGAGAAGGAGGCAAATCGAGATGGTGCACCACCTGTTGAGCTGGTTGATGGAAATAAATTAGTTAAGATGTTCGAAAAAGTTGAACTGGGATTGCGACCTAAGATCGTTTATGAAGTGGATCTTAGTTATTTCGAAAAATTTAAAGACTAGATCTAATTAATAGATACAGAGAATAGAAATGCATTGATAAAATTGAAAATTCAACATTTAACATTATTCATTTAAAATTGCCAGCAACTAAACACTAAGCACTAAACACTAACAACTAATAAAATGGAAGTAGGAATCATAATGGGAAGCACGTCTGATTTGCCAATAATGCAAGAGGCTGCTGATGTTTTAGATGAATTAGGTGTTTCGTATGAAGTGAAAACTGTTTCGGCACACAGAACGCCAGAATGGATGTTTGAATACGCCAAAACCGCGGCTGATCGTGGTATTAAGGTGATAGTTGCTGGAGCAGGTGGTGCGGCACATCTTCCTGGAATGACGGCCAGTTTAACCCATTTACCAGTTATTGGTGTTCCCATTAAATCTAGAAACTCCATTGATGGTTGGGATTCTGTGTTGTCTATTCTTCAAATGCCGGGTGGAATTCCAGTTGCCACTGTTGCACTTGATGGCGCTAAAAATGCAGGCATTTTGGCCGCAAGAATTATAGGAACCTACAATGAAACCGTAGCCCAAAACCTAAAGAATTACGCTGAAGGGTTGAAGGAAAAAGTTTTGGGTTCTAATCAATAAACTTTTGTGACCTGCTATTGGTGCCAAACTCCGCTTTATGAAACCTATCAGGTAACTGATAATGTGGGTTTGGTGCATGAATATGCCAATTGCCCTAGTTGTGGAACAGCACAGTTGGTTAAACAAACAGAGCAGGCAAAGGCTTATACCGAAGATTATTATGGTCTGGGCGAAAACAAGTTCAAAGAGCCTATCAATTACCTGTTTAACAGGAGTAAAAAATCGCTGGCCAAAAGGTTTGTAAAACAAATAGGCCAAGATGATTGGGTTTTGGATGTTGGTGCCGGCAGAGGAGATTTCTTGTTGAATTTAGTTGCGCTCGGTCATAAAAATGTAGCCGGTTGCGAGTTGGGTAATCATCCTAAAAAAGCACATGAAATTGAGTGGTTTGCCAGTGGCCTTCAATCGGAAGGAATTGAAATACGCAAGTATGGCTTGGTTACGCTTTTTCATGTTTTTGAGCATCTGCCAAATCCCAAAGAGCAGTTGAGCAAACTCACTGATTTGGTTAAAACTGGTGGAAGACTTGTAATTGCCATTCCAAATGCATCAAGCAAGCAGTTCGGGCTTTATGGAAAAGATTGGCTGCATTTTGATCCGCCAAGGCATTTGCATCTCATTCCGCCAAAACATTTAATTAAACACCTTGAAAATAAAGGGTTTAAGTTAGTTGAAGAAAAACGGTTTTCAGCTGTTTATGACCCATTGGGCTACGTTCAGAGCATTTTTAACAGACGGTTTTCTCGAAGAGATTTCTTTTACGATATGCTTAAAACAGGCTTTTGGCCAAAAGGAGTTAAAGAGTGGTTGTGGTTGATGTTTATGATGCTTTTTACAACTATTTCTTCGCCCTATTTTTTGATTATTAGTTTTTTAGACGCAAAACGAAACCAAAGCGCCACGATAGAAATGGTTTTTGAGAAAAGGAAAGACTAGTTCAATCTTCAAGCAGCCTCCATTTCACAATACCCTTCCTATGTAGAAAATACCTTGCAGAAACGCACAAAACCCCAACAGCATACTTAAACCCTTCTTTGAAATCGATGCTTGATGCATCATCAAAATACTTGGTAGGGCAAGTAACTTCAGCAATTGAAAAGCCCTTGTTGAAAATGCGGGCTATCATTTCATTATCATAAACGAAATTATTAGAGCCAGCCGATAGATTTAAGCTTTCTAATACGGCTCTTGAATAGGCCCTGTAGCCTGTGTGATACTCACTAAGCTTTTGCCCCATCACCACGTTCTGCACAAAAGTTAGTAGTCGGTTGAGAATGTATTTATGCTTGGGCATACCACCGGTAAGAGCGCCTTTGCCCAATATTCTTGAGCCAAAAACAACATCATACAACCCGCTTGCAATTAAGCTGGCCATGGCAGGTATAAGCTTTGGATTGTATTGATAATCAGGGTGAAGCATAATAATAATGTCGGCATTAAGCTTCAAAGCGGTTTCGTAACAAGTTTTCTGGTTGCCGCCATAGCCAAGATTCTTGTCGTGCTCTATTATATGATCAACTCCTAGTTGCTGGGCCTTTTCAGCAGTTTTATCGCTACTACAATCATCAACCAAAACCAGCTCATCTACCCAGCCATCAGGAATGTCGTTTAAGGTGTTTTCAAGTGTTTTTTCGGCATTATAGGCCGGCATTACCACTACTATTTTCTTGCCCTTATACATTTAATTTTTAGCGGATAGTTGGTTCAACTTTTGTTCAAATTCAGAAGCTTTTTCAGCATTGCCAAGATTACGATAATTGAGAATAATTCCTTGAATTACGTTGGCATCATTTCCCCGCAATTCATACGCCTTTAAAAAGAAAATGTTAGAATTACCAAAATCGCCTTGCATGCCATAGGCAACCCCTAAATCAGCATAGCCATCAAATAATTTCGGATTAATTGCTACAGACTTCTCAAGGAAAGCAATCCCGTTGTTTAGGTCTTGCATTTCGCGGCAATGAATTTGGCCGAGTAAATAATAATACACGGCATTTTTGGAATAGAATTGCTGAAATGAAATGCCAAACTGAATCCTTTGCTGAGCGTTGTAGGCTTTATTTTTCATAACAGCCATAATGTTATTCAGCACCAATTGATAATTTGGGTCTCTATCTAATACTTCTTTATAGACTTTGGCGGCTGAATCAGTAGGGCCGTACTTGGTTATATACGCGTTGCCAAGCAGGTTTCTGGCTACAAAACCATTGCCCAAAGAGTCTAGCTTAATGGCTCTTGTTAACAGCGGAATTGACTTTGAAAGCAGCTCGTTTCTTTTTGAAATATTCTTGGTGGTGTCAGCACGTTCATAGTATTGGCCGCCGGCTTCAATTAGTCCTTTTATACTGTTTTTAGACACTTTTACATCAGTTGTGAATAGTGTGTAATTATCATTCCATGCCTGGCTTCGTTTTACGCTCATAATGCCAAATACCAGCGCTATTGTACTTAATGCAATGGTAGATGAGCTTTGATTCTTAATGAGTTTTTGAACCCCGTAAGCCAAGGAAATGCAAATGGCCAACGATGCTTCAAACACAAACCTTTCGTTCATATAAGTACCAATAACAAAAAAGAAGTTACTTGAAATTGAATAAGTAGCAAGAAAGAAAATGGCCCAAAATCCAAATGCCTTACGCTTTGCTAACCCGTACAAGCTAATTATTATAAATGCCATTAAAATGAGCGCAGAAATAATAACTGATGGGTTAGAAAAATAATGCGGTTGGACGTGATGTGGATAATAATCATGCGTTAGTGGGAAAGGCAAAAAATGTAGCTTAAGATATAATAGAAAAGTGTAAATAATAGTAGCGTGTTTTTCATTCCAAACCATATGCAAAAACGGGTTGTTTAGAATGTCGTCTTCTACGCCCGTTGTAGTAGCTACATCTCCAATAACCTTTGCTCTTAAACCAAACCATAAAAATGTTGTGAGTAGCAATAACCCACTAATAGACAGCAGTTTAATGGGTTTACTTCCTTTAAAGAAATAAAGTGATAGGGGTATTATTGGTAAAAAAGTAACGGTACTTTCTTTTGACAATAAACCAAGAAAAAACCAAAAAGAAGCGGGTGCTAAATAGATAAAATTTTTCTGTGCTTTTAAGCTTGAAAAGGTGGCTAAAACCACAAAAATGAAGGCCATTATTTGGTCTCTCCCTTTTATGTTGGCAACCACTTCGGTGTGCAGTGGATGAGCGGCATAAACTAATAAACCAAGAAGTAGCCAAATTGGTATTGTCTTTTTATTATTATCAGGCACAAATTCTCTGAACAACTTATACAACAACCAAATGAGCAGGGCATAAAGCAAAGCATTAATGGCATGGCTGGCCCAGGGGTTAAATCCATACAAGGCATATTCTATTGAATAAGTAATAGGTGCCAATGGTCTATATCTTCCTCCAGATAACAGATTTTTCTGCTCACCGTAAAAACCTACCAAGGCTTCGTTGCTCAAATGGTCTTTAATACCAGATAGACCTTTCTTGGTAAAGTCGTTTTCTTTTATATAGAGCGCATCATCAAGCACAAAACCATCTAAACCCAATGTGCTTACATATACCAATAGCGGAAATACAAAGACTATGGCTGATTGAAACTTAAGGTTAGTGAGAAATGCCCAGTTCATGTGCTGTTATTCAGTGGTGTTTGTTTGGTCAGTTGGCTGCTGAGCTTGGTTGAGTTGATTGGTGAGATCTTGTTGCATTCCAAGAAAATACGGGTTATTTGGTAGGTGTTTTAGGGTAATTTTAAGGTGATTTAAAGCCTGTTGAATTCTGCCCGTGTTGATGTAAAGCAGTAATAGGTTTTTATGGCCTTCAGTTTTGGTTGGGTCTATTGAAGTTGCATTTAGCAAGGCACGTTCAGCTTCTTGGTTTTTACCTTGAAAGGCCAAAGCCAAACCGTAAAAGGCAAAGAAATCGGCATTGTCGGGCCGCAATTGTGTGGCCGTAAGCAAATACCTTTCGGCAGCTACAAAATCGTTCAAACCACCAGCCGCTTTGCCTAAAATGTAATATGCGTCAGGGTCGTTGGCCAAAATGGCAACATAGTCTTCCATTATTTTTATGCATTCCTTAAACTTTCCAGATTGCTCATATACCAATCCCAAATTCATTTTGCCTTTGGCGTATCGCGGGTTTATTGAAACCAATTTTTCTAGATATTTTTCGGCTTCACTGTATTTTTTTTGTTTTCTATAAGCTGCGCCTAGGTTGTTCAGCGCATCGTAATAAGGCGGATAGATTTCAAGCGTTTTTAGATAGTATTTTTCTGCAATAGACCATGTTGGGCCAGTTTCGGGTTCATTGTTTTTCTCGGCTTCAACCATCATTACAGTGGCGTAATTGTAGTTTATTCGCGCACTTTCGGGGCCTTTTGGTAGGTCGGTAATAAATAAGCTTAGGTTATTTTTCCAGTCTTGACTTCTTGTCAATGTTTGATAAATCGAAGAAACACAAATAAGTGCTAATGCACCGTAGAGAATGGGCTTTTGGTTTTTCAATATTTGACTAATGCCTAAGCCAATTGCCAACAATAAACCAAACGACGGAATGTAGAGAAAACGCTCAGCAAACATGGCCCCAATGTGAACCAAAATATTGCTGGTTACAAATAGGGTAGCCAAGTAAAATCCAAGGGCTAACGCCCATAGTTTTCGTTTCATAATGCCGAAATAAAAAGCGGCAACCATTCCACCCAAAAAGAACAAAACACCCAAAAGAGACAACAAACTTCCAAAGCCCACCATGGGTATTTGGTTGTAGCTATAGTCGTGTATTAAGGTAGCTGGCCATATCATTTTTACCAGATACATCCATTGCAATTTAAAGGCGGTTGCCAGCGCTTCTATCGAATTGTTAGTTGCCGCAATAGGGTTGTTTAACACAGCAGAAAGGCCAGGGTCAACATCACCAGCCATTGAATTAATTACCCAGGTTCGCATGGCTAAAAAGCCGAAAGTGAGCAAGGCAAATGGTATTAATTTAACGAGTAGTTTGTTGAGTTTAATTTCAGGCAAGGCCAGAAAAAGTAGCGGAAAAGCCACGAAATAAGTCATGGCGGTTTCTTTAGAAAACAATGCCAACAATAGCATGGCGCCTGAAGTCGCAAAATGAACGGTTCCTTCCTTCAATCCCTTTAAAAAGTAGAGCGCGAAAGAAGCGCCGAAAAGCAGGGCAAAAAGATCATCTCGTCCTTTTATGTTAGAAACCACTTCGGTATGAACGGGGTGCAAAGCAAAAAGCAGAAGCGGAATGGCTAGGGCTAAATTTTCGAGTTTAAGCCTAATGAGAAGTAAGCCAAGTATCCAAATAGTTAGAAAATAAATAAGCGCATTTAAAACATGGCTAACCCCTGGAATATGTTTGCCAAACAAACCTACTTCAATAGCAAAAGTGGCCACCGAAAGTGGGCGGTAAAGGCCGTCATTGAAATTCTTTCCGCCATCGGCAAAATTGTGAGAGAAAATGTCAGCAATTCCGGCAAATCCATTTTGAACAAATTCATTGGTTTTAATAACCAACTCGTCATCAAGCGCGTAGCCAAAATTGGCCGTAGGTAAATACAAGGCCATGCCCACTATTGCAATGGCCAAAACTATTTTTTGCGAAGTAGAAAATTTAAATGCCAATTACCCTGCCTATTTCTGGTTGCCAAAATAGTTTAAAGGCCAATTGTACAAAAACAAAGCATCAAATTATTGCTGAAACAGCGGGCTTTATTCAAGTCTGATTTTATGAAGACAGGATTCTGAGTAATTTGATATTAACGCGTTAATTTAGTTTTACTGGGTGAAAGTTGATGGCTTAGACAATTAAAAAAAGAATGTATGAGTTCGATGGGCTTTATTGACTAAAACCTTCATTTTACTCAATAAACGCCTAGTTTAACACAAGTAGTTAATGTTTTTTAACAAAGGTTTTCTACCTTCGAAACGAATTGCCATATTGGGGAAAGAAGGGGTTTAAAGACCTGGCAATGGGTTTTTCTTTTGGGGTAATTCAATATAGTTTAAGTGCATTTAAAGTAAACAGGATGAAGCGTTTCAAGCTCACATTAATGGCCTTGGCCATTTTTTCCATTTTATCTATTCAGTCTTTTGGGCAATTATCTGCCAGTATTACATCTGCAACCAATGTTGCATGCAATGGAAATTCTACAGGTTCATTGACAGTTACCGCATCAAATGGTACTGCAAATTATAGCTATGCTTGGAGCAATGGTGCTACAACATCAAACACTGCAAGCACAACAAATACCATTAGTTCTTTGGCTGCTGGCACTTACACAGTAACAATTACAGATAATTCATCGAACACAGCAACAGCCTCAGCAACCATAACGCAACCAAGCGCACTTTCAGCATCTGCAAGCGTTTCAAGTGCTCTTGCATGTAATGGCGATTCGAACGGGCAAGTTACTGCAACCCCAAGTGGCGGCACATCTCCATATACTTATGCTTGGAATACTGGCGCAACCACCGCTTCTGAAACCAATCTTGGAGCAGGTACATATACAGTAACAGTGTATGATAACAATAGCTGTTCAACTTCAGCGTCAACAACACTTACAGAGCCAACTGCTCTTTCGGCTAGTGCTTCAACAAC
The DNA here is from genome assembly GCA_020437725.1 of Bacteroidota bacterium. GTDB lineage: Bacteria > Bacteroidota > Bacteroidia > CAILMK01 > JACPUW01 > JAGQWA01. The sequence goes on from JAGQWA010000009.1 coordinate 25,122, forward strand.
CGCTAACGTTTCATGTAACGGTCTTTCAGATGGTGCAGCATCTGCTAGCCCTTCTGGTGGTACCAGTCCATATACTTACCAATGGAGCAATGGTTCTACAACCGCGTCAATTTCAGGCGTAGTTGCGGCAACATATACCGTAACAATTACTGATAACAATGGGTGCACAGCATCTAATAATACCACAGTTACAGAACCAGCCACCTTTATGGCGGCAATTTCTGTTAATAGTAATGTTACCACATTTGGTGGTAGTGATGGTGATATTCAAGCTTCTGGAACAGGTGGCACAAGTCCTTATACTTACTTATGGAGCAATGCTGCTACAACATCAAATATTACAGGGTTGTCAGCAGCCACTTATACGGTTACAATTACTGATAACAAAGGTTGTACGGACTCAGAAAGTCAAACGGTTACTCAGCCAGCGGCTTCTGTTTCGGCGAGTATAACATCTCAAACTAATGTTAATTGTAACGGTAGCTCTACTGGTTCATTAACGGTCACAGCATCAAATGGAAGCGCGAATTATACCTATGCTTGGAGCAATGGATCTACAACATCAAACACTTCAAGCACCACAAATACAATTAATTCTTTAGCCGCAGGTACATACACGGTAACTATTACAGATAACAATGCTGCCACTTCAACTGCTAGTGCAACGGTTACTCAGCCAACTGCATTATCAAATACTACAAGTGTAACAAATGCAATTAGTTGTAATGGCAATACAAATGGACAATTAACTGCTTCGCCTTCAGGTGGAACATCTCCTTATACATATAATTGGAGCAATTCAGCCACAACAGCTGTTATTTCAAATTTATCGGGTGGTTTTTACTTCCTTACAGTTACCGATGCCAATGGTTGTACCAAAAACTCTGGGGGCTTTTTATCAAATCCGCAAGCTGTTGGAGTTGGGCTAACTTCAAAAACAAATGTTAACTGCAATGGCAATTCTACTGGTGCTACAACTGTTTCGGCAACTGGAGGAACATCACCCTACACCTATTTATGGAGCAATGGAGCAACTACTGCAAGCATTACCGGATTAGCTGCGGGCACTTATACTGTTTCAGCCACAGATGCCAATAGTTGCGGCCCAGCAACATTAGCAGTTACAATAACTCAACCAAATGTTCTTGCTGCTGGAGCTAGTGTTGTTAGCAATGTTGATTGCAATGGCAATTCAACCGGTTCAGTAACATCAACCCCAAGCGGTGGTACTTCTCCTTATACATATAATTGGAGTACTGGTGCAACTACGGCAACTGAAACTAGTTTGGTTGCTGCTACTTATACTGTAACCGTTACTGATTCTAAAGGCTGTTCAACATCGGCTTCCGCAACTGTTACCGAGCCAACAGCTTTGAGCGCAAGTATCTCAGCCCAAACCAATGTTGCATGTAATGGTAATTCAACGGGTTCGTTAACGTCAACAGGTTCTGGAGGTACATCCCCATATACTTATCAATGGAGTACTGGTGGTACTGCGGCAACCGAAAGTAGTTTGGCAGCAGGTACTTATACCGTAACTGTTACTGATAATAGCGGTTGTACAACTAGCACTTCATCAACCGTAACTGAGCCAGCATCCCTTTCGG